>DAOSOK010000017.1 GCA_035373905.1 Candidatus Ozemobacteraceae bacterium
GGAGGGAACGGACAGGATGTTTCAATCCCCGATTTGGTGGGGTTGGGAATGCGACGCAAAATATAAATCTGCCTTCCCCGCTTCTTGAGATTGGTTTCAATCCCCGATTTGGTGGGGTTGGGAATGCGACCCGATACACGACAGGAGGGAGTGATGTGAGAATATTTGTTTCAATCCCCGATTTGGTGGGGTTGGGAATGCGACGTCTACGGACACAATGATTATGTGTTCGACGGCAGATGTTTCAATCCCCGATTTGGTGGGGTTGGGAATGCGACAGAAACGGGGGTATAACCAGCGGTTCGAGCGGAAATTGTTTCAATCCCCGATTTGGTGGGGTTGGGAATGCGACACAAACACATTCTTGTTTCTATTAATGAGATGCGCGTATGTTTCAATCCCCGATTTGGTGGGGTTGGGAATGCGACCCTTGGACTGAGGATCGTGATCTGGTGAGGGCTGGTGGGGCGGTTTCCGAGCACCCCCCTCAAAAAAGTGCTGAAAATTCAGCCGGACCCCCCTGAAGGGTCGGAAAACCGCACTGGAAGCGGATTTCATTTTCCGAGTACCTCGACGAAAACAGCGGGTTTGCGAGGGGGGTGGGAGGTGCTCGTCAACCGGTTCACGATTGCGGCCCTCTGGGGTTCTCTTCTCAATGATCGGGAGGGGCGGTTTTTCCTCTTCCGTTTTCAGTATACCACACGTTGTCGAGCAGCACGAATTTTTTACGAAAGCGAAGAAAAGGGGCAGGTCGTAAGCCGGGCGGATCACGATCCGCCCCTACGATGTTCGGATGCGACTCTGCGGGGGATGGGGAAATTCGATTTGGGGTGTCGGGGATGGTTCGAGAGAAGATCCAGGGCAAAGAAGGAGTTGGGGAGGTCGAGCACATCCGTCAGCAGGTAACGGCGCAGACGATCGGCATCGCCGTGCAGGGCGTGCTCGACGAGTCCGATCGTCACGAAGAGGCTTCGTTCGTACGCCGACGTCCAGAGGCGATCGGGGATGCGTGGGTGAAACGGGGTCTCGGAACGCCGTTTTTCCCAGGGGCGTACGGCCGCGAAGTAGGCGGTGGCGAGCAGAGGAAACCCCGCTTCGCGACCGAGCGCGGCAACGAGCCGCCTAAAAGACTGGGAAGTCTTTCCCGACCCGATGCCCCGCAGATGCAGAAACGGCAGAACCGCCTGAATCATTTTGCGGCTCGTTTCGGGAGAATCGAAGGTCTGCTCGAAGTTCCCGGCTTCTCTTCGAACGACCTCCCTGAGCCGTGCGTCGAGGCACGCATCCCAGCCGGTCCAGGCGATCATCGCGAGGGTGCAGGCATGCTCCGCCTGGTAATCGACCTTTCCGGCCCGCAATGATTCGAGGTGGGCGCTCTGCCGTTCGGCCAGTTCCGCGATCAGAACGTTCCAGGACGGAAACCGGCCGGGTTCGAAGCACGCCAACCACAAAGCGTCACGCCACGTCACTCGCGGCAGGGCCTTTTCGACGATTTCGAACAGGTCCGCCGGTCTCGCGTTCGGCCGTTCACGCAGACAGCCCGCGAGGAAGGGCAAGGCCTGGGCGGGGCTCATCGTCTTCGCGACGTCCGTCGGAAGAGCCCGTTTCATCCGCCCGGCGACGCTTCCCATCCAGTGACACAGAACCCCGTGATTCAACACGGCTCCGGGGTGCCCCCCCCGAAGGAGGGTCCACGTTCCGAGCCTCTCGAACGAACGCTTGAACGCTTCAGAGGAAAAAGGTTTCGAGCGCTGGCATCCGAGCATGCCGTGTGCGATTTCGAGCGCAGGATTTCCCAGGAACGCCCAGTCTTCCGCCGCCGTATTCCCGTCGGTCGGAGCGTTGCCCCCCGACTCCGGTCGGCCGGTGCCGGGTTTCCAGGGGGATATCCCTCTCAGGGCGGCGTGAAGAATTCCGTTCGTCACGTCGGACACCTCTTTCGGCAGAGCGGATCGACGAGTTTCCTTTTCCCGTTCCCGTTCGAACCGCCGTATCGCGGCCGGAATGCGGTTCAGGCCGAGACCCGCCCCGGAACTGTGCATGGGGCGGTTTTCCGCCTCGGTCAGCACGATTTTCACGGCCTTCTCGAGAGGTTTGAGGGTCTTGCGGCCGGCGTCTGCGACGGCTTTGGAAAGGCCTTCGAGGATTTCGGCGAGCCGCCGTTTCCCCGGGCAGGAGGTTTTCAGCAGTGTCCTGACGACGGGAAGAGCGACGAGCGGCTTCTTCGTCTCACCGGTGTGGTCGGATTGGATTGCGGCGCAATGGGCGCGCAGGTGGCGATCGACGACCGCCGTCCGCGGATGGCGAGCCTTGCGGAGGCGGTATCGGATGCTCCAGAGGAGCGCCACCCGGTCGTCGAAGGAAAGTCGCTCGGCGAAGGTCGGGAGCCATTCGGGCATCTCGCTCGTCATCACGGCCCTGAGAAGCCGGCGCATCGTTTTGCCGAACCGGCGCCGATGTTCGTCGGTCGAGGCGGCATAGGAGTCGGCCGAAAACTGCGGATTTCCGAGTTCTGCGAGGAACAGATCCATCCATTTCAGCTCGTCGCGGTGGGGCTTCGGGAGGGAGAGGAGAAGATCGATCGCCAGGAGCGGCTCAGAGAGGTGGCTCCAGAGCAGGAGCGGATAGCGTCGCCGGAACTGCGGGCTTGCCCAGAGTCCCTCATGGCGGGGGTCGAGAATGGGGTTGCCGAGGTGCATCGCGAACCGATGGTCGGGGTCGTGGGCGAAGACCCGGTTCGCCAGGCGGTAATAGACGGGGTCGAGGGAGACTCCCGAGCGATCGCCGAACCAGGCCAGTGCGAGAGGCAGGAAGGCCGTCGCCACCGGATCGGGGAGGACCGCCGAGAACCATTCGCACCACAGCCGGGGTTCCGATGCCGGTTCGAGGCTCTTCCCGAGGCGGAGAAAACAGTCGCGGAGGAACTCCAGCCAGAGCGTCCAGGTCGCGGCCCGGCCGCCGCGCGGCCGCTTGATGACGAGTTCGCGGGAGCGCTCCCAGACGGTCGTCCAATGCCCGGACGCGAGAATACTGCGGAACCATGCGTCGCGCTCGTCGGCGTCGATGCTGTTGAAATACCGGCGCGCGCGGTTTCCGGCGTGGATCGTTTCGAGTTCGCGCCCGGTGCGGGCGACGGGGTCGGAAAGGTGGAACCAGGCTTCCAGGTCGCGGAGCTTCGAGACGGGCCGGACGCGGTTGGTTTTGAGCAAGTCGAGGCATTCCTGGCGGTTGTCTTCGGGGATGAAGACGACGGAATACTCGCCCTGGAGGGCGACGAGGACCTTCTCGCGGACGTCGCCGACCTTTTCGATGAGGCCGTCGCTGGTGACGCGGCCGGTCATCGCGACGGGGCAGTGCAGGGAGCGGTTCTGGAGCCTCAGCCAGAGGGTGAACCAGAGGGCCAGGCCGGCCGATTGGCCCTTGATCGGAATCTCGAGCAGGCCGGCGGGCGGGTAGACCAGGAAGGGGCGCTCGTCGGCGAGTTCGGGGCCGAAATCGGCGGCGATGAGGCGTTCGACGGTTTTCCACGACTCTCGGAACTCGGGGTCCGCGCGGGACACCCAGTCGGCGTACAGGCGGCTCAGCAGTTCGTCGGACGTCGTGACGAGGGGGCCCGTCAGCACCGTTTTCCAGCGGCCCTGGGGGCGGACGATCAGCAGGTGGGGCATGTGTCCGGCCCCCGTCTCTCGCAGTTCGGAGCGGGTGCGTGTTTCCAGGCGTTGTTTCCGTTCGGCGATCTCGAACAGGCGGGCGGCGATGTCTTCGCATTCGAGTTCGAGCGACGCGAAGGCCTCGCCCAGGCTCCGGGTCGCGTCGGACGTCATGTTGAGGAGGTCGGGATGGCGGAGCATCCGGTCGGCTTCGTCGCCGATGCGGTCAAAGCGAATGTCCTGCTGATCGTCGGAAAGCCGGTCGGGCACCATGCCGGCGAGGCCGGGAAGGATGACGGGGCGTTCGCGCAGGAGGTCGCCGAGATGCTTCCGCAGACGGGCTTCTCCCTCGGCTTCGAGTCGTCCGAGCAGGGGTTCGGCGTCGGCGGGATCGGCGAGCGGGCAGTGCCAGAGCCGGCGCACGGATGCGAGGCAGGTCGCGAGGAGCTCGGAATTCACGGGATCACCTCGGAGTGATCTTCAGCCGTTTCAGGGTCTTTTCAGCCTTCAGCGCCTCTTCCCAGCCGTCTCCGCCGGGAACGAGGTCCAGCACGCCGTTGCGGGAGTCGCGGCGGAGGAGGACCTTCCCGCGGGCGTCGAGCATCGTCAGCGAGAATTCTTCGCCTTTGCGGCGTGTGGTGAAGCGGATGCCGCCGGCCGAGCGGCGGAACCTGGCCACCGTCGGCGTTTTTTTCCGCAGGTCGCCAAGCAGGCGCCCGACCAGCGGGTGCTCGACTTTGCCGGGAGCGTCTTTCGCGGTCATCAGGAGCCGTTCGTTGGCCGGGGAGATCTCGTATACGTCCTCGAGGGGTCCGGGGGCATCTGTCCCGGACATCGGGAGCCGTTCGTTGGCTGGCGGGGAGATCTCATACACGGCCTCGAGGGGGCCGGCGGCGTCGTCGGCCAGTGCAGTCGCGAGGGTTTCGGTGAGGAAGATCGAGGCTTTCCTGATGCGGGAGTCGCGGAAGATGCGCACCAGGGGCGACACGGCGGCGGATGCGGCGTTCGCGGCGCCCGCGAGCCGGTTGAGGAGGCTTTTTCGGAGCGGCGCCGAGATTTCGCCGAAGCAGTGCGCGAGCCGGCTTGCCGCGACGGGCCATTCGTTCCAGTATTCGACGAGGATCGGCCGCTCGAGCGGGGAATCGGCGGCCTTTCCGACGACGTCGTCGGGGCTGAGGTTCTCGGGGCGCGGCTCGACCGTGACGAAGCTGACCCGGATGTCGGGGCGTTTGGGGTCGAGCGAGCCGCGCTCGTCGCCGGTGAGGACGCCGAACTCGGGGTCGGCCCCCGGCACGACCAGCGACCAGAGCTGGCCGACGGCGAGGGTTTCGGGCCGCGGAGCGGCGAGCAGGCGGGCGGTGGTTTCGGCGCGCCGCCTGGTTTCTTCGGGGCATTGTGGGATGGCCAGCCTGGCGAGGTTCGCGCAGGACGGGCAGGATTGCAGGTGCCGTTCGAGCTTTCGGGTCTCTGCGGCGCCGAGCGTTCCGCGGCGAAAGGCCGTGATTGTTGCAGTGCTGGGGCAGTTCATCGATCGTTCTCCTTCCGGGCCCGCGATCGTCGGGGCGGCGTCGCGGGGTCGTCCGGCGGGGCCGTTTCGGCCTGCTCCGCATAGTCGCGCATGACCGGAAGAAACTTCTCGAACAGCTTCGCATGCAGACGAACCATCGCGATATCCAGCCTGACGCCGTCATCCGACTTCGCAAACACTTTTCCCTCGTTGCGGGTATTCCGCACCACCTTCGCCCCCGTCAGGTCTTCGAGGCGGTCCTGACAGAAGAGATGGAAGGCTTTCAACCTGTCAAAGGCCTGTACTTCCTCCAGGTTCAATAATTCCATCGCGGCCTCGCCGAAATTCGGCCGGCCGCGCATGCGTTCGATCCAAGCGGGGGGGAGGTGCAGGTGGGCGGCGATTTCCGGGGCGATGCGGCAGAGATCGAGCGCGCCCGCCAGCAACATGCGCGTGGCGCCCTCGGGGTTGGCGCGCAGGCGCCAGCAGGCGTGGGAGATGCTGCGCCCGAGCCAGTTCTCGATCAGGATTTCCTGGGTGTAGCCGAGGTTGTCCTCGAGCTTGTGGCGGCGCTGGCTCGCCTCGGCTTCGACGGGGGTGATATCATCGGCGTCGTCGTCGGAGCCGGGCTCCTGGAGAGAAATGCCGGTCTGCAGGATTCCGAAGTGGGCGTCGAGCAGGTTCGTCATGTGGCCGGCGGAAAGCTCGATCAGCTTCGCGAAGGTCTGTTGCCAGAAGTCTGCGATGAGTTCGGACAGGCCGGGATACTGCCATTTGGTCGGGGTGGCGGTCGCACAGAAGCGGTGCCGCCGGAAGAACCCGGGCAGGGATGCGAAAACGGCTTCGTCCGGGGAGGGGTCGCGGTGGGTGGGTTTCGCATCGCGCAGGAAATAGAACGTTTTCCGGCAACTCAGGATCCGCCGTTTCCCGAGGTCGCGGAACCTGGTCTGGACCGCACTGCTGA
This sequence comes from Candidatus Ozemobacteraceae bacterium, assembly GCA_035373905.1. Taxonomy (NCBI): domain Bacteria; phylum Candidatus Rifleibacteriota; class Candidatus Ozemibacteria; family Candidatus Ozemibacteraceae; species Candidatus Ozemibacteraceae bacterium. The sequence continues at coordinate 6,122 of DAOSOK010000017.1, forward strand.
GGCGTCTGAAATTGAGGATGGTTTTCTCGGTCGACACCATGTCGGCGGCGGTCCGGATGACCTTGTTGAGATACCCGATCATGGCCGGAACGGCGTCGCCGCGCTGGAAGCGGGTGAACAGGTCGGGGTGGCGGTCGGGTTCGAAGATGACGGTGCGGGCGCGCGAACGGGCCGGGGAGACCGGGCAGAGGATCATCCAGGCTTCCTGGGCGACGTCTTTGGCGAGGTCGGGGACGCCGGCGCCGGCGGCATCGGAAGAGACGGCGCTGACGCCGCCGCGGTTGTGCTGGCCGTGGCGCTTCAGCCAGCGTTCGACGCTCCGGTTCAGCTCGAGGTAGGCGGTCTCGTAGTCTTGCAGGGAGCGGGTTTGGAAGAAGGCCTTGAAGGATTCGAGAAATGCGCGGCTCATGAGGCGCCTCCGGGCGTTTTCGCGAACTCGGATGAGGCGTAGTATCTGGAAAGCTTTTCGAGGAGCTGTTCTTTGAGGTGCGGGGGGAGGGTTCCCCGGACGTTGGGTTTGCGGAAGATGTCGTCGAGGGTGATCGGGAGCCTGTATTTGAGCAGGAACAGGGTTGCGCGCTTGAGGAACGGGGCGTCGTTCCGTTCGACCAGGAACAGCCACGGCCTATTCCAGTCGCGGTTTTCGAGGCGGCTGGTGCCGAACGCCATCACGGGGCGGTCGCCGGAGGAGACGCAGAGGCCGAGGTGCATTCCGTCGGGTTTTTTCGTCAGATTGAGTTGCGGAATGTGCATCCAGAGGGCGTTCTGGACGGACCTGACCTGGCCGAATTCTGCGAGTTCCGGCTGAACCAAATCTTCCAGGAGGGAAACCATCCGGTAGTATGACCTGTTCCTGATGCGCTGACGGCAAACCTTGTTGGGCTTCTTGGGCGATCGACGGGGCGACATGGCTCTCTTTCTCCTCGGGGAATGGCGCTCGCTGGTTCTCGGACGATTGTAGTCGAAAGGCATGCAATGGGCAACCGGCCGCCCGCCCGGCATGACCGCGGTGTGAAGTATATGAATACGTATAGAAACCACGGCGGTGCGAACGGTCAGGGGTTCAGTTCGCGGAGGGTGTATTCAACCCAGTCCTGGAAGGTGCCGCCGGCGGATTTCCGGCGGGCTTCGAGGCTCGCGCGGGCCCGGGCCTCGTCGTCGAACACCTCGACGGTTTCCTCGAGGTAAAGGTCGCCCTTCGAGATTTTCTGCCTGATCACGGCCCACCGTTTTTTCGAGTCGGTCATCGGATGATTCCTTTCGAGAGGCCGGGCTCAGGGCTCGTCGGGCACGTCGCCGCCGGGAAGCGCGGGGGCGCCGGCGGCCGGTTTCGCGGGCCCGGATGTTTCTTCGAGGGCCTCGTCGCCGCGGTGGAGAATCGCCCGGCTGACGATCGGCCAGCCGAACAGATACAGGAAGATCGCGGCCAGGAGGGCCAGGATCAGGTACAGCCAGGGCGCTCCGCGCCTGTTTCGCTTGTTCATGGGGGCATGATACCAGATTTTTCCGCCGCATCGCTCATCAGCGGGATGCGGTGTGATATGATGCAAGCCGCACCATACGGGTGACTATGTCGTGAAGAATGCGGAGGAACCGGCCGGTGGCGGTCGTCGAACTGAAGGTTCTCCAGGGGGAGCTCAAGGGGCGGGCGGTGACCTTCGAGCGGCCCGGGTGCGTCCTGTTCGGACGGGCCACCGATGCTGCGCTGCGGGTCGAGAACGATCCGTTCGTGTCGCGGCATCACTTTCTCCTGGAGATTTCGCCGCCGTTCGTCCTGCTGTCGGACCTCGGCAGCACGAACGGAGTGTACGTGAACGACAGATTGTATGGCGGGCGCGATACTACCGGACGGGGACTGGCCCGACCGGCGTCGAAGGCGACGTTCCTGTCGGACGGCGACCAGATCGTCGTCGGGCAGAACCGCATCTCGGTGTCGATCGACGAGGGCGCCGTTCCCGGCACGACGGCCCGGCGGCGCACGACGACGCGGCGGGCGCTTCCCTTCGCGGGAACCCCGACGGCCTCGATGGGCGAACTTGCGGCGTCCGCGCTCGCCGGGCAGTATCAGGTCGGGCCGGAGCTCGGGCGCGGCTGGATGGGCGTGGTCTACCAGGCCGTCGACGTCCGGTCGGGCGAGATGGTCTCGCTGAAGACCCTCGTTCCGAACGTTGTCTTCACCGACGAGGCCGCCGACGCGTTCCTGGCGCGCGCGAAAGCCCTCGGAGAACTCGTGCATCCGTCGCTCTGCCGGCAGTACGGCGTCTGGCGCGACGGGAACGTGTTCGTCAGCGCACGCGAATACGTCGACGGAAGGAACCTGGCGCAGCTTCTCAACATGCGCGGAGGGCGGCTCGGCCCCGACGAGGCGGTGCCGATCATGGGAGAGACGCTCGACGGGCTGGTCTACGCGATAGCAAAATCAGGCGATATATATCATCGAAATATAAAGCCGAGCAATATCCTCGTGTCCGGGCGCGGTCCCGACAGCCGCGCCCGCGTAGCGGATTTCGGGCTGTTTCACGGGCTCGAGGCGACGGGGCTTTCGCAGATCATGCTGTCCGACCTCTATCACGATGCGGCTCCCTACTGGCCCCGGGAGCGCATCACCTGGTTCGGCAGAACCCTGCCCGCGTCCGAGGTGTTTTCCGTCGCGGCCGTTTTCTACGAACTGCTCACGGGATGCCTGCCCCGCGACGGGGTGGCCGAACTGCGGAACGAGGTCCGGAAGGCCGGGCGGCCCGCCGGGCTGGCCGATTTCCTGCGCGTCTTCGCCGGCCACCCTCCGGTTCCCGTCAGAACGCGGAACCCGGACGTTCCCGCGCAGATCGCCGCGGTCATCGACCGGGCGCTGGCCGAACCGGCCGTGGAAGCCGGGGCCGATCCCGGGAAGATTCTCGCCGAGGCGCGGTATCCCGATCTGACGGCGTTCAGGACGGCCCTGCTCGATGCGTGCGATGCCGCGGGCTGGACGCCGCGCGGCGGCTGACCGGTCGCGTCGCGGCGGGCGGGTTGTGCTATCATGGGTCTGCCGCGCGGGCGGCCAGTAACCGGATCAGCCGGACAGGAACTCACGAGCCATGTTTTCGATCGGGACCATCATCAACGGGAATTACCACATCCTTTCCACGCTGGGCGAGGGCGGCATGGGCGCCGTCTTCAAGGCGTTCGACGAGCGCAAGTCCCGCCAGGTCGCCCTGAAGTTCCTGCACCGCGATTTTTCGCATGACCCGGCCGGCGTGAGCCGTTTCCGGCAGGAAGGCGAGATCCTGGCGACCATCCGGCATCCGCGAATCGTCGAGGTATATGCGCTCGAGACCGACGTAAAGACCGGGCTTCCCTTCATGGTCATGGAATGCTTTCCCGGCAGGAACCTGATGGATTTTCAGGACGAGCTGGCCCGCAATCCCACGCGGCTGATCAGGATGTTTCTCGACCTCCTCGACGGCATGAAGGCGGTCCATGCGAAGAAGATCATCCATCGCGATCTCAAACCTTCGAATATCCTGGTCAACGCGGCCGGCGACTTGAAAATCGTCGACTTCGGCATCGCCAAGGGCTCGAAAAAACAGACCCAGACCGGCATTGCGCTGGGCACCCCCCATTACATGTCGCCCGAGCAGTGCGAAGGCCGGCCGAACATCACATACCGGTCCGACATCTACTCGCTCGGCATCGTTCTCTGGGAGCTGGTGATGGGCACGCCGCCCTTCGTCGCCCCGGAAGACACGTCCGACGCGTTTCTCGCGATCGTCATGCAGCATCTGACAGCCCCCGTGCCGATCGATCTGCTCCAGGAAAGTCAGGTCGGACGCCTCTTTTCCGAGATCCTTCTCCGGATGCTCGACAAGAATCCTGAAAAACGGCCCGAGATCGACGACGTCATCCAGACGCTCCAGAGCGTGAAGGAAACCCTGCTGAAACGGTCGAATGCTCTGTCCATGCGGTTCCCGCTCGGCCCGCTGGTCCAGAAGGGGCCGTTCGGCGAGTTTTACCAGGCCTGGGACACGAAGACCGACACGCGCGTGCTGGTTCAGATCGTCCGTGGATCCGTCGCGCAGCCCGAAACCGCCGTTGCCGAGCGTCTGAAGCGGCTGGGCGAGGTTCGTCACCCGGGCGTCTGCGAGATCGTGCTTCACCAGACCGACCGGCGCGACGGGCGCCGGCTCATGGCCATGGAACTGCCGGCCGGCCGGCCGCTGGACCAGGTCGGGGAAACCTTCGCCAAGGACCACGACGCGCTCTCGCTCTTCATGCTGAACGTTCTCGACGCCCTTTCGGCGATTCACGAGCGCGGCGAAGTTCACGGAAACCTCCAGCCGGCGTTCATCATGGTCGGAGAAAAGAACGCGCCCCGGATCGGCGGATACCCGATGTATCCCGTCGCCCAGATGTCCCGGGAGAAGGCGGGGATCGAAGGCGTCTACCTGGCTCCGGAACAGTGGAAAGGCGGGCCGGTGACCGCCGCGAGCGACATCTACTCGGCCGGCCTCATTTTCTGGGAACTGATCTTCGGCCGGCTCCCTTCCGGCCTGGCCGGCGCCAAAGAGATGAGTCACTCGCGCCCGGGGCGCGGCACGGAGGACACCATCTCCCTGAAGGCACTGACGCCGCAGGATCCGCTGTTCCCGTTCCTCGAACATCTGATGGGCATGACGAGGGGCGAGCCGGAAAACCGTCCGGCGCTGGCGCCGCTGCTGGCGTGCCTTCGCGAGATCCGGGCGGCCTTCGAACGGTCGGCGCCGAAAACGGACCAGAAGGGCGACACCAGGCAGTGCCTCCTGCTCACGAAGGACGAAACGCTCGCCACGCTCGTCGGACTGACGATGAAGGAGTTCGGCTTCCGCTTCCAGCGCGCCTGGAGCTATCGCGAAATCGCGCGCATGTCGAGCGCCGAGCCGACCGTCGCGTGGTTCATCGACCTCGACGGCTTCCAGGAGTCCATGCCCGAGATTGCGACTCTGGGCATGAAGGAGGCGCCCGAGGTGAAGATCGTCTTTCTCGCCACCAGCTTCACGCGCGAGCTCGCCGAGGAGTGCATGGGCCAGCTGGCCAACGGCATCCTGGTGAAGCCACTCAGCGTCCCGCGGCTTGTCCAGACCCTGAGTTCCCTCAACGAGGAGCCGGAGATCGTCGAAAACGAGTATCTGTTCCCGCTGCGCCCCGTTCCCGGCGACGCCGGCGGGGCCGAACAGCAGGGAAATCCATATCATGTGATATTTTTCGAGTGCGGCGTCTGCAGGGAACGATTCGGCACGCAGCAGCTGAAGCCCGGCGCGGTCGAATACCACACGGCGGACACCGATTTCTGCCCGGTCTGCAAGGAAGGCATCGTTCCGGAAACCTACGCCATCGTGGTCTGCCCGTCCTGCTTGTACGCGAATTTCGCCGGACGCTTCCAGCGGGCGGCTTTTTTGCCGGAAACCATCGCGAAGTTTCTCGAGGAATCCAAGCTGGAGGAGCGCGTCAAAGCCTCTCACGACCTGGATTTCCAGAACGAGCGGACGCTGACCGAGGGCGTGCGGAGCTTCGATCTCGCGGCTCTCTGCGCGAAAGAGCTGGAGCCGCTGGAATACGACCGCCTGGCGGCCGGCATCTATCTCAAGGCGTCCTGGATGTGCCGCCGTCTGGGGAAACCCCTGATGGAAACAGATTATCAAACCCGGGCCCTCGAGTGCATCATGCGCCTGTATCACCCCTATCTCCCGCTCAGCAAGCGGTTCACGAGCTGGGAGGCGGTGCGCGAGAAACTGCGACCGGGCCAGGAACTGCTCGGGGAGCGGGCGGTCGTGGTGAACGGCTTCCTGGGCGCCGAGCTGTCGGCGCGCCTGGGGCTGGACGAGCAGGCCGAGTTCTATTTCGACAAGGTGCTTGCCCTGCCCTTCCTGTCGCGGTTCCCGTTGCTCGCCCGCCACATTCACGGCGCCCACCGAAAGTTCAAAAGCCGGCAGTGAATTCGGGGGACGTGATACGGAATTGAATCATCTCCCTTCCGCGGATTTTCCTATCTCCTGTCTCAATAATTTTCCCCGAAGGGTATGTTCGGGTGAGTTATTGGTAGACCACACAAGGAGTTGGAAAAGATGGCAAGAATGTCGCGTGTTGTCGGGGTGGGTTTACCGCACCATGTCACTCAGCGGGGAAATCGGCGGATGCCCACGTTTTTCTCTTCAGATGACTATCGAACGTATCTTTCCATTCTCTCCGAATGGTGCCAGAAAACCGGAGTGGAAATATGGGCATACTGCCTTATGCCCAATCACGTTCATCTGATCGCAGTTCCTTCCCAGAAAAACGCGCTGGCACGGGGAATCGGCGAAACGCACCGGCGATACTCCCGAATGGTGAATTTCCGGGAAGGCTGGAAAGGCTTTCTGTGGCAGGATCGATTTCATTCCTGCCTGCTCGATCAGGCTCATCTCCATGCTGCGGTCCGGTACGTGGAGCTCAATCCGGTAACAGCCGGTCTTGTGCAAGACCCTTTTTCCTACCCCTGGAGCAGCGCGGCGGCGCATCTTCAGGGAATAGACAACCATGTGGTGAAGGTTTCTCCGATGTTGGAATTCGTTGCTGTCGATTGGCGAGAGTTCCTTCGGCATGAGCCGTCCCAGGATTTTTTCTCTCGTATCCGTCTCCATTCGAGGACGGGGCGCCCATTGGGAAATGAGAGCTTCCTGTCAGAGGTCGAACGTCTGGTTGGCAAGTCTCTCCGTCCGGGCCGGCCGGGGCCGAAACCTTCTCGAGAAAGGGGATGAGATCCGCCCCCCGAGACGATTCATGTATCAGGAAAACGCCTTTGCGGTGTTCGATATCACGTCCCCGGATTACGGATTAGCGGATCAGCGGTTGCTGATCGAACCCGAGTGGAGCCGGCACTTGATCGACTTGATGCCGTCTTTGGGGCATTCGCCGGGCATGTGGCCGCAGGGAAGGCGCCCGTCGCTTTTCGGCGGCTGTTTCACGCGCGGTTGTTCCGCGGGCTTCGACGGTTGGACGGGCTTCTTTTGATCCTTCGCCGCCTGTATCTCGCTCCACGTCGGCCCCTGGGCCGGTTTTTTGCCGGCGGCGGCGCGGAGGGCATCGAGGGCCGCCTTCAACCCGGCGAGGGAGCGGGCTGCGGCGTTGTAGCGGGGCGTCAGTCGCTCAAGAACCGCGTCGGCGAGGGGGCCGATCTCCGGGGCGCTCGCCTGCGACGAGCCCGGCGACGGACGGAGGCGGGCGATGCTCGAGGTGATCTTTTCGGGAAGGCGTTCGAGCGTGCCGACCTCGCCGAAGAAGTCTTCGGGCATGGCGGCGTCGGGCCGCGCGATGCCGTTCAGGCGTGACCTGATCACGACCCAGTCCGCCTCGTCGCTTTCGCGTTTTCCCGAGAAAAACTCTCCGGCTTTCTCGATGCGGGCCTTCAGGCTGTCGAAATCCGCGATCGTTTTTTTGAAGCGGGCCTCGTTCTTCCTCATGATCTCGGCGTTGGCGGCCGCCTGTCGGGCCGTGTCGGACAGCGCCGCCTTTCCGGCCTCAAACCCGGATACGATGTCAGTCATGCTGTTTGAAGCGGAAAGACGGCCGATCTCGAACATCTCCGCCCTGCACGCCTCGATCGCCGCCGCGTGTTGCTCGAGGCTCGATGCGAGCGCCTGGGTCGTCGCCAAGGCCTCTTTCGGGTCGCCGCCGAGGGCGAGGGCCCGTTTCGCGGCCTCGGCCTGGCGGCTCATCAGCTCCAGCGCGGCCGTGGTCGCCATCAGGTTTTTCGCGAGTCGCACTTCCGTCGCGGGAAGGGTTTTCAGGGCATCCGACCCCTTCGCGCCGTCGATCTCGCGCTGCTCCTCCTGGAGCCGTTCGAGGGCGACGTCGGCGGCGCGGCAGAACTGGCGCGCCGATCTTGCGTTCTGTTCGAGCACGGTTTTGAGATACGCCGCATCGTTCGCCAGCCGCTTCAGCTCGGTGATTCCATCCTTTCCGAACTTGACGGCCTTCGCGTTCTGCACGCTCTGCTCCATGTTCTGCGCCTGGATCTCGGCGAACGTCGTCTCGAGCACATTGCGCGTGTCGAGCGTCTCGCCGACGAGGAAGATCGCGGCATCCGCCGCGGCCGCGGCCGCCCCTGCCGCGGTGTGGGTCGCGGATTTCAGCAGTTCGTAGCTGCCGATCGCGGTGCCGTGGAAGGTTCCCTTGACGGTGGCTTCGGCCATGATCTTCAGCTTGACGGCCGTGGATTCCGGGTCTTCGCCGAGGGCGAGATACTTGAGTTTGAGCCGCTCGACCTCTTTTTTGGTGTAGTCGGCCGTCTCGGCGCTGACCGTTTCGAGGGTGCCGCCGAGCGACATGTTCCAGAGGATCTCGGTCGTGGACTTGCCCTGGGAATACTGAGTACCGACGTTCAGGATGGTGCTGACGAGGCCGAGGCGGCTGGCGACCGTCGCTCTGCCGTTCCCTGCCGGCGGCGGGGCGGACGGTTTCTTCAGTTCGGCGTTCACTCCCCGGGCGAAGTCGCCGCCGTACTTGATTTCGAGGTCCGCCACGGCCTGGGCTTTCAGGGTCGGGGGGAGGTTTTTTATATTTTCAGCGATAATGGCCTTCGCCGCCGCGGTGTCGCCGCCGGCCACGGCGGCGCCCGCGATCGCGTCGTTGAATTTCCGGGTCGCGTTGCGGGCCAGGTGCTCGCTGACGGCGCCGACCGACGCTTCGGCGTTCTGCGTCGCCCTCGACGCGTCGCGTTTCTGCGCCTGCCGGATTCTCTCGGCCGAACCGCGCGAATAGACGTCTTCCGAGGGTCCGGCCTCGTTTCCCGCGCCGCCGACGAGCTCGGCGGCCTTCTCGTCGCGGCCGAGATATTTGCTCATGAAGGCGGTGTGTTTGCGTATTTCAATATCTATATTATCAATCTCGGCGGGATCGGTGCGCTTCGCCCGTTCGGCGTTGAGCCGTCGGATCTCGGCGTTCATGACGGCCGCCTTCTTCTGCATCTCAGCATGGTATGCGGCCGCCTCGTGCATCGTCGGGGAAACGGGCCGCCCGCCGTCGATGGCGAGCTGAAGCTTCGCCGCCTCCGCGCTCGTGTATGCCAGCCCGCCCTCGGCGTTGATATAGCTGTTGGCATTTTTGAAATCCGCCGGCTTCATGTCGTACGGCGAGGGCATGATATCGGTCGTGAGCTTTTTCGCCCAGTTCTCGCCCGGCGAGGTTTGCACGCCCTGCGCCGAGAGATACCCGGCGACTTCCCGGTTGTATTCCTGGCGGACCTTCTTCACGTGGTCGACGGTGAGCTCTCCCTGCGGGTTTTGGAGCTGGCGGTCGGTGTCGGTTCCGGCCTTGTACGTGTCGGCGTTCTTCGGCGGAGCGACGGCGAGGCCGTGCCGGGTCGAAGCGGTGCGTATCAACTCGTCGTTCTTCTCGACGAAGGCCCGCTGGTTATGCTGATACTCGGCGTCGGAGATCTTTCCGGCCATCGCGAGGTTGTTGAGCCGCTCGTTGTTCGCGAACAGGACGGCCTTCTGCCGCTCGGTCGCTTGTCCAGCGGCGGCCGCGCGCGCGTATGCGACCAGGTCGTCGTTGGATACGTTCTGGCCTGGGGCTTCGCCCGGGAAGCACAGGCCGGCGAACGCGAGAAGGAGGATGAGGATGAAGCCGGGAAGTCGCGTTCTCATCTCAGTTTCCCATCTTTTGTCTCATCGCGGCAGCCGTTTTCGCGACGTTCAGCGCGGCGGGCGTTTCCGCGATGATCCGGTCGAGCAGGACCCGCGCCTGCTGCCTGTTGCCCACGTCATCGTACAGACCGGCCAGGAGAAGCATCACTTCTTCCGGCTCAGAGGGGTTCTGCCGCAGGATGCGCTCGAGCTCGAAGATCCCGCGCGAAAGATCTCCGCTGGCCGCGGCAAGCCACGCAAGCTGGCGGGCCGCTTTCCCGAACCCGCCGTCGGGCTGCCATGTCCGTCGGGCCGCCGTGGCGAACGCGAGGTCGAACCGGAACATCCGCGCGTACGCGTCCGCAAGCCTCGCCAGAAAGGCATCGCACGGATCGGTTTCCACCAACGCCTCATACAGGGCCGTGGCCAGCCTGACCGAGGGCAGGTCGTTCTTCGCCATGTATGCGTCGGCAAGCGCCAGCACCGCGTCGGGACTGCCGGGATTGCGCCGAAACGCCTCCTCGAGCTCGGCGATGCGGGCGTCGCCGAGGCCGATCCTGCCCTTCGCCAGATTCGATCCGGCGTTGAAGAGACGCCGCCCGAACTCGAGAAGGCCGGGCGCGTTCTTTTCGAGAGACCGGCGCGCCTCGGTGAAATCGACGTTCTTGAAGGCGCCGGCTTCATGAAGCGCCAGACATACGACGACGGATTCAGACGCCAGGAACGCGCCGAAGATGAAGATCGGCATGAGGCAGCCGAAGCGGGCCGCCCGGAGCTGCCAGACAAAGCTGAAAAGAAAGATGCCGGCCGCCGCAAGCGCATATCCGGGGGATCCCTTGAAATAGACGAGCGCCGCCGCGAACAGCATGCCGAATTTGAGGAAAAACCACGAGAGCACCAGCGCAAACAGGCATGACAAGCATGACCACCCGCGCGGCGGCGATGTGGGGCGGGCGTGTTCCTGATTTGGTTCGTTCGGCTGGTTCGTGGACATCGTACGGCTTCAGTTTACGAAAACCTCACTCCAAAAGGAAGCATGGATGATACACTCATCGGGATGATGAATCTCGCCGTGCCCAAAACAGCCGTTCTGGAGCTGACCTTCCGGTGCAATCACCAGTGCGTGTTTTGCTCCGTGCCGTGGGACAACCCGGCCGGGGAATACGCCCGCGAAGCCGAGATGACGGCCGCGGACTGGATCTCCTGCATCGATGCGCTCGCCGCCCGCGGGGTGACGGGGATCGCGCTTTCCGGCGGGGAGCCGTTTCTGAAGGACGGCTGCGATGAGATTCTCGACCATCTGCGCGGAGCCCGCGCCCGGTATCCGGTGTTCGATGCGGCAGGAAAGCTCGTCGGCACCGAAGAAAAGCCCTTCTACGTGACCCTCATCACGAACGGCCGGCTGGTCACGCCCGAACGAGCCGCGGCCGTGCGCGACGTGGTGAAGGCGGTCGTGGTGAGCCTGCCCGGGCTCTCCACCTATGCCGAGCATACCGGCGGCGGCGACCCGGAACGGGCGCTCGCGGCCCTGCGGGCGTTCGATGCCGCCGGGGTTCCGACCGTCGTCAGCGTCTGCGTCACGACACGCAACCTGCCGGAACTGTTCGAGACGATCGCGACGGGCTTTCTGAACGGCGGCCGTCAGCTGCTGCTGAACCGGTTTCTGCCGGGCGGCCGGGGAACCGGCCGGAACGATCTCTGCCTGAACAGGGCCCAGCTGACGGAGATGCTGCAGACCGCCGAACATGCCTGCCGTGAGGCGAACACCTACGGCTCGATCGGCACCGAACTGCCGAAATGCGTCATCGAGGCCGAATACCGGATGCTCACGATCGGAACCCGCTGTTCGGGCGGCGTGGATTTCTTCGCGATCGACCCGGCGGGCCGCGTGCGGCCGTGCAACCACTCGCCGGTCCATCTCGGCACCTGGCGCGACCTTTCCGCCGCCATCGCCACGCCCTACTGGCAGCGGTTCAAGACGAAACGATATTTGCCCGAATCCTGCCGCGGGTGCGGCGAGGCGCTTGACTGCGACGCCGGCTGCCGCGAGGCCGCGCACATCGCGGGCGGCTCGCTCGACTCACCCGACCCGCTGCTGATCGAAGCGGGCGTGAGGAATCGTCACTCCTGACCGTCGCCGACGCACCCGGCCGCATGCATATATAACGTGCGAAATGCTTCACGCATGTTGCCTCCGTGAGCCCGGAACACCTGCACCGGATCGATCCCGTCGCAGGCGTTTCCCGAGAGGCGGGCGACGAAGTCGCCGAACAAGGTCTCGCACGCCGGACACGCGCGCAGCGTGGGCAGCAGTCCCGTTCCATGCGACGTAACGACGATGGCCCCGGCTCGGCGGGTACGCCATCGGAAAAAGAGCCACTGGAGCATCGACAGTTGTTCGGCCCCGTCGAGCAAGACAGCGTCGGTTCCGGTCACTTCGCCGGCCAGGCCATCCAAGAGGGTTTTCCAATCGGCCTGGCGGCGGTTCAGCCTGATGAATCGCGGTCGCAGGCCCATCCGGCAAAGATACGGGGCGAGGTCTTCGAGGAGGGTGGTCTTGCCGACCCCTTCGGGCCCGACGAGCGCTCCGCGCCGGCCGTGTGCGTGAAACCGCGCAAACAGGTCGTCCCACTCGGCGGCCGGCATTTCATATCGCAGGGATTCGATGCGGTCCGAGCGGAAGGGATTCTCGCGGGCGAGCATCAGGACGTTGTTCCGAGCAGGATTTCCCGGCGATCGGGTGCCAGAACGAACTCGGCCCGCTCTCCGACCGTTTCCTCGTCCGCCACCAGTTCGACGGCCCACGTCACCGAGATCAGTTTCCCGGAAAAGCTGTAGGGTCCGTCTGGCAGGTGAAACGCGAACGCTTCTTCCCCGTCGGGTGACGGATGGGCGACAATCCGTCGCTCGACCACACCGACGTCGCGGGTGCCGCGGCCCCGGGTGTACCAGAACAGCCGGATTTCGAGCTTCCCGGGAACGGTCGCCAGATTCCAGGCAGCCCGGCCTCGCAGCTGTTCGCCTGGTTTCAGGCCCGTTCCTGGTATTTCAAGATGAATGGTCGGCTCAGGCATCGCCGGAATTCTCCTGCTCTGCGGGCAGCGGCAGAATCGTCAGTTCGAACCGCTCGCCGAGGTCTGGCCAGCGGGGGATCTCACCGGTCACGACCAGTTCCCAGACGATCTTGTTGTTCGGGGCGTCGAAGGAGTGCATCGAGTTGCGGGGAATGGCGAAAACGGCTTTTCCCGACGAGAACTCGCGCGGGTCCTCCGATTCGAACACGATCTGCCGGAAGAAGACTTCCGTGTCCGTCACCGTGGAGGTGCCTCGTCGGTAGGTCGCAGCTTCGGATGCTTCGATGCCGAGAAGAAACTTTCGAATGCGCCCGGCCCGGCCGTGCAGACGCCATTTCAGCCTGATCTCGCCGCCCAGCGGAACGGCCGACGCCCCCACGGCGATCTCGATGCGCGGGTTGAAATACGCCAGCGCCGTGTAGATGACATATCCCGCCATGCCGAGACCGACCAGGAAAAACGGCGTCATGAAGACCGCCATGAACCACTCCGGCCGGCCTTTTTGAAAGCTCTGGAGAATCTCGGAGGCGGGAATCGTCAGGATGCCGTTCCAGAGCAGGCAGATGCCGATGCTGACGGCGACGCGAAGCCCCGGGCCGATTTTGGAATGCAGTATGACAGGCCCGCCGGCCGGGTGGATTGCGGTTCTGCCTCGGGGAAGGCAGGCCGAAGCGGCCGGGGCCTCGCCCCGATAGAGGAGCAGGCCGGCGGAGCCGACCATGAAAAACAAGAGGGGAATCAGCCCGGGCAGCAGGTTTCCCGACGCTTCGCGGGTCAGCACGGCTTCGCGCGGCTGATCCGGATTAATCAGACAGGTCGTCCGATGCCCCGCGGGATGCTTGTTCACGATGGCCTGCTTCGACAGGTATCCGCCGCTCGATCCCTGAAAGAAGTCGTATCTGTTCGACTTGTATGGGCGGCCGTTCCATTCGTAAGAATATAGAATGTTCACGCTGTAGGTGTCGCCGTCGTCACCCGAATGCGTCCGAACCTGGCTCTGCAAGACGGTGCAGGGAACGCGCTTCCAGGAGGCGCTTCGATGGATGTTTATAGCCGGCACCACGAAAAGCGACCAGCCGATTCCCATGCCGACCAGGGCGAACACCCCGAACAACAGCCGAACGGCCCACGGCGGGAGCGTCCGGGACGAGGTTGACGAGATTGGTGCCGTCTCTTTCCCGTCGTCGGTCCGGCCGCCCCGCATGACGCCGAGCCCGATCGCCACGAAGATCAGCGGGAACAGCGCAATCAGGATCGTCCAGGGCGAGCCGTGCCGGAGCACCGCCTGCGCGGGATCGCCGGGATCGACGCGGCAGAAGGCGGCGTTTCCTGCGGGAAAGGCGTCCAACAGCTCCTGGGCGTCCGCGTAGTCGTCTTCGATCACCTCCGTCGGGGCGACCCTGTCGGAGATGTAGGGTTTGCCGCCGAACTCGTAGGAATACCGGATGCGGGGCCGGAACGAGAAGCCGCCCTGGTGGTCGGAGGCTTCCTCGATCCGGCCGTCGATGATCGTGCAGGGCGTTTTCTCCCAGAATCGCGTGCGGTTTTCCTGGATCCACGTCCAGGTGAGGACCCCGCAGGCCGCCAGACCGAGCGCGCAAAACACGAAACCGAACAACGCCTGGAAGCAGGAAACGCCGCGGCGACGGCCCGGCCCCGGATTCGTTCGCTGCATCGGCGTCTCCTCTTCCGTTCGCATGTTTCATCATCTTCATATCACAAACAGGGCAAAGAGAGAATGGCCCCTCCTCGGCTCATATGTCAGGCGACAGACATCTCGATTCGACTATGTTGTATACAGACAGATATAATACAGCCGTTCGCCCTGAGCCTCTCGAAGGGCGGAGCGTTCGTGCTTCGACAGGCTCAGCACGGACGGTGTCAGAGATGCCATCCGTGTCATCTGCGGATTGGCTCCAAAACGAAATCGTGATAGAATCGGGCCTGCGATGTCGGAGCGGTCGAAGAGTTCCGGCGAAACATCGTTCACAAGGAGCGTGTCATGAAGCGTTTTGCATTCGTTCTGATGGCTGTTCTGGCCGCCGCGACGGCGTTTGCCGCCGAGATGGTCGACAACCCGGCGTACGGCATCTGGTCGAAGTTCAAGGTCGGGGCCGAGCTGAAATACAAGCAGGTGTCGGAAGTGTCGAACATGAAGACCGAGAGCGAGATCACCTACAGGCTTCTCGAAGTGACCCCCGAAAAGGTCGTCGTGGAGATGGGCGGCGTCACCGTCGTCGCCGGCAACAAGATGGAGATGCCAGCGACGAAGATGGATTACCCGGCCAAAATCGAGAACACGCGGGTTGATCCGAAGCTGGCCGAGATGGTCAAGGCCGACGCGAAGACCACCGAGGAGCAGGTCACGGTCCCGGCCGGCAGCTTCACGTGTAAGGTCGTCGAGTCGACGGTGAACCAGCAGGGCGCGGAAGTGGCGACGAAGATCTGGGCTTCCGACGAGGTGCCCGGCAGTCTCGTGAAGATGGTCACCACCATGACCGTCCCGATGAAGAGCGTCACGACGATGGAGCTGGTCGAGAAGAAGCTGCCCTGATACGAATTCTGAAACCGATGAAAAACCCCTTCCGGGTCTCCGGGAGGGGTTTTTCCGTGGAGCTGACGGAAATCTCTTCTTCTTCTTCTTGATTTCTGCATGACGAAAGCCAGTTTTGCGTTCCCGTTCGTGCTGAGCCTGTCGAAGCACGAGTGGCTCTCGCCCTTCGACAAGCTCAGGGCGAATGGGCGAATTTGATTCGGCGGGACTCAATAAGCTGTTTCCCGTGACGATCGCTTCAAGGTCGGGCTTTTCCCTGTTTCGGGGCCGGCGGTTTTTCCATTCCCGGTTTCAGCCAGCGGTCGAACCAGTCGAGGATCTGGCGCAGGCGGTGGATGCGGAGATCGGCGGGGCCTGTGCGGCTCATGCCGTGGCTGGTCGAGGACGGGTAGCGCACCAGGCGGCTCGGGACGCCGCGCAGCTGGAGGGCGGTGAAGAGCTGCTCCGCCTGCTCGATGCTGCAGCGCAGGTCTCCCTCGCTGTGGATGAAGAGCGTCGGGGTTTCGATCGCGCCGGCGTATTTCAGCGGACTCTGGTTCCACAGCTCTTCCGGGCGATCCCAGGCGTTGCCGGGCCAGTAGGAGTCGGGAACGGTTGGGTAGTCGCTGGTGCCGGCCATGCTGACGAGGTTGCTGACGCAGCGGTCCGAGACGGCGGCGGCGAACGCGTCGGTGTGGCCGATGATCCAGTTCGTCATGTAGCCGCCGTAGCTGCCGCCCAGCACGCCCATGCGCTTCGTGTCGACGTAGACGCGCCTGCGCATCCAGTCGATGACGGCCTGCAGATCCTGCCAGTCGGCGTTTCCCCAGTCGCCGCAGATCCGGTCGGCGAACGCCTCGCCGTAGCCCTTGCTGCCTCGGGGGTTGCTGAAGACGACGACGTAGCCGGCGGCTGCGAGCGCCTGGAATTCGTGGAAGAACCGGCCGCCATACTGGGCGTGCGGGCCGCCGTGGATCTCGAGCAGAGCCGGGTATTTCCTTCCGCTCTCGAAACCGACCGGCTTCATGACCCAGAGCTGGACGGGGGTCCCGTCGGCGGACTCGACCCAGTGCGTCTCGGGCTTCGACAGAAGGGCTCCCGAGAGGAGGTCGTGGTTGAAGCGGGTCAGGGGGCGCGCGGAAAGAGCCCCGTCGGCGGAGTGTATTCCTATTGCTATATCATCAAGATCGAGCGGACTGCCGCGCCGCATGGCGATTTTGGTCCCGTCGGCCGAAAAGCCGCCGAACGAAGCCTGGTCGGGGCCGTCGGTGAGCCATTCCAGCTCCCCGCCGCCGATCGGCACGCGGGCGAGCCGCCGCGTTCCCTCGACGCCGGCCTCGAACCAGATCGACCGTGAGTCGGGCGTCCAGTGGAACACCGGCATGAAATCGGCTTCGCGCGTGTCGCTCAGGACCGCCGACTCGAGACACACGTCGGCGCCCTCGGTCACGCAACGCTGGGCGCCGGTGCGGGGATCGACGACGAACAGGTGCTGGTTCACCGCGCGCCAGACTTCCTGCCGGCCCATCGTGCCCGAAAAGGCGATCAGGGTGCCGTCCGGCGACCAGGCGACGCCGTTGCGCATTCCGTCGGTCTGGCCGGGAAGGGGCCTGGCGCGGCCGCTCTTCGCGTCGACGATGACCAGTCGGGTTTTCCAGGGTTTCGTGAACGCGTCGGGGTCCTGGTTGGCGACGACGACCAGCTCGCGGCCGTCGGGCGACCAGTCGAAACTGCCGATGCCGAGCGGCGCCCGGTCGAACAGTTTCCGGTGCGTGCCGTTCGCGGCGTCGACGATGAAGAGAAAATAGCGTGAAGTATTGAAATACCCGTCCCCGTCGAGGCGGTACCAGAGATTATCCAGCGTGCGGGGCGGTGTGCTGAGCCCCCTCGTTTCCCGGTCCTTGCGGGCCTTCTCGGTCCAGTCGGGGTCCTGCTCGCGGAACGAGACGGCGATGCTGCGTCCGTCGGGCGACCATCGGAACTCGCCGATCGAGCCTTCGGGGAAGTTCGTGAGCTGGAGGGCTTCGCCGCCCAGTCGCGGGATCATCCAGATCTGCTGGAGGGACTTGTCGCGGCCGCTGAGGAAGGCGATGTGGCGGCCGTCGGGAGAGAACCTGCCGTGGCCGTCCTTGCCGCCGGTCGTGAACTGGCGCGGCGCGGAGCGACCGTCTGTGGCGACCGTCCAGAGGTTCGCGACGGTCTTGTTCTCGTCGTCGACGTGGCGTCTCGTGAAGAGAATCGTGTCGCCCTCTGGGGCGATGCGGCAATCTTCGACCAGGACGAACCGCGCCAAGTCCTCCGGGGTCAGCGGCTTTCCAGCGGCGGCCTTTCCGGATGCGATTTTGCTCCCTCGCGCATTCTTTCGGCCCCCGGAAACGGTTGTTTTTCTGACGGGCATGGTTCGTCCCCTTTCGGTTGTCTTCGACAAGGGTAACCCACGCCCCGGTATCCCACAAGACCGTGAATTGCGGCTGGAAAGCTTCGGAGCGCATCCGCAGATGAAGGGCGAATGAAGAACAGAAGGTTTTCAGAATTCCATCTGCGTCACCTGCGGATCGGATTTCGTGATGGTCCAGAGGTGCGTCTTCACCACGGCATGGGCCGGGATGGTCGAAAAACCGGCACCCGGGTTGGTGAAAATCCGGCGAACGGCTGGGTTCCCGGGTGAACGAAAGCTGTACAAGCCTGTTCCCCGGTGGCAAGGGTATTGCGTGGGGAGGACAGACGCTGATATTCAAAGAGGAGAAACGAATGAAACGGTTTGTGCTGGTTCTTCTTGCGGTCGTCCTGTTTTCGCCGGTCATGTGCGCGTGGGCCATCGATGCGCAGAAGCTCGAGAAAGACATGTGGAGCTTCGCCGCCATCACCGCGTATCTCGACGTCGTCATGCATCCCGGCGTGCCGCACCACACCCCGGGGACCATGGCCCGGATCGGTGAGAAGCTCGACGAGCTCGATGCCGTGAAGAAAAGTATATATAATGCTATTCAGTCAGCCGGCTCGATGGCCGAGCTCGACCAGGCGCGGGGCGTCGTCGACGGTTTCAAAAAGATGCACGGCTTCGAAAAGGATGTGGGCCATTTCGTCGGCCGCTGGGTCGAGGAGCGTGCGAAGTTCCTCGAAACGCAGGGCGGCTGAAGCCGTTCTGCCTGCGAATCCCTCCGAAGCCGCACCGCTTCGGGGGGATTCGCGCTTTTTCTTGACCTGAAGACGAGCATGGCATATCGTGACGGTGAGTCGCGGCGATTGGAAAGAGAAGGCCGCGCGGGGAGATGCCAGGGGAATGACGAAGACGGACCTCGAAGCGCAGTTGATCCTCGTTCTCAACTGCGGCAGCAGTTCACTCAAATACGAAGTTTTCCGCATGCCTCACCGGGAAAGCCTCGGTCGGGGCCTCGTCGAGCGCATCGGCGAAGAAGCCGGCCGGATCGAACAGAGCACGCCCGGAGGCACGTTCGAACACGAACAGCCGATTCCCGACCACCGGGCCGCCATCGCGCTCGTGGCGCAGCACTTGGTGGATGAGCACCACGGGATTCTCGACGACATCCGGGAAATTGCCGGCATCGGTCACCGGGTCGTTCACGGCGGCGAGAAATACGCCTCGTCCGTCGTCATCACGGACGACGTCATCGAGACGATCGAGAAGTGCGCCGAGCTCGCTCCACTGCACAACCCGCCGAACCTGACCGGTATCCGTGCCGCGAAGGAGCTTCTGCCCGACGTGCCGCAGGTTGCGGTGTTCGACACGGCGTTCCATCAGACGATGCCGCCGCACGCCTACCTGTATGCGATTCCGCGGGAGCTGTATGACGAGCATCGCATTCGGCGATACGGGTTCCACGGCACCAGCCATCGGTACGTGTCGGCCCGCGCCATCGGCCTGATGAAGCGCTCGCCCGAGAACACGAACGTGATTTCCGCCCACCTCGGAAACGGCGCTTCGATCACCGCGATCGAAAACGGCAAATCCATCGACACCTCGATGGGGTTCACCCCGCTCGAGGGCCTGATCATGGGAACCCGCAGCGGCGACATCGATCCAGCCATCCTGTTCTACCTCCACGATCGCGGCTACAGTGCGAAGCAGATGAACACGATGCTGAACAAGAAGAGCGGCCTGCTCGGCCTATCCGGCCTTTCGAACGATCTGCGGGACCTCGAAAAGGCCGCCGAAACCGGTCACCCGGCCGCCATCCAGGCGCTGGAAGCCTACGCGCACCGGGTCAGGCACTACGTCGGCGCCTACATGGCGACGCTGGTCAAAGTCGACCTGTTCGTCTTCACCGGCGGCATCGGCCAGAACGGCTGGAGGATGCGCGAACGAATCTGCCACCGCCTCGAGAACATCGGCATCTTCATGGACTACGAACTGAACCGCACCATGGGCTCCCGCGAGGGCATCATCTCGCACCCGTACTCGCCGACGACCGTCATGGTCGTACCGACCAACGAGGAGCTGCAGATCGCCCTCGACGTCTGCGACCTGGTCTTCCCGCCGACCCAGGAATACAAGCGCCGCTCGACCGACGTGAACGTCTGACGACTGCGGCCCGAGCGCAGAACCGCCGCTTCCAGATGGAAGCGGCGGTTCTGCGCTCGGGCCGGAAGTCGGGGTCGAACCTGCCTTTGCTCGGACGTATTTGATTGTAAACGATGTGCTATTATGAAAAACCTGGCCTTGTCGTTCTCGATAGCATCTGAGATAATGCTTGCATGAAGAAGCTAAACCCCGAACTTTCCTCCCGGCTGGCAACACTGAAAAATCGTTACCTTGCCGAGGGGTTCGTCATCCTTGGCGTCTTCGGGTCGGTGGCCCGTGGTGATGAAACCCCGGAAAGCGACATCGACCTGCTCTATCAGGTCGAAGCTCTCTTCCTGAAGCAGTATGGCGGATTTGCGTCACTGAGCAGGCTTGACAAGATAAAACACGAATTGATGGCGGAATTGGGCCGGCAGGTCGATCTCGCCTCTGCCAACACCTCGAACCGGGTGCTCAAAGAAGAGATCGAGCGAGACTTGATCTATGTCTGACAGGAGCGATGTCGCTCGTCTTCGCTTCGTTCTTGCGAAGATAGACGACCTGCAAGAATATCAGGCACGCTTTCCCTCCGTGGAGGCGCTCTTTCACGATTCCATGGCATGTGATGCCGTTCTCATGTGCCTTCTTCAGATTGGAGAGACGATTCAGAAGGTCGAAAACAAGCTATGGTCTGCCCAGCTTCCCGTTCACGGCGCGTATGTCGTTCGAAATATCATCGCTCACGATTACGAGGGAGTAGATCTTTCGATCATCGAAAAGATTATCTCCGAAGACATTCCGTCGCTACGCATGGTCGTCGTGACGCTGCTTTCCGAAATAACATCCTGAATGCAAAAACCCCAACGGTTCAAAGCCGTCGGGGCTTTCTAGAGAGGCTCGAGCCTCATCGGTGCCGGAAGTCGGGGTCGAACCGACACGCCTTTAGGGGGCGCGGGATTTTGAGTCCCGTGCGTCTGCCAATTCCGCCATTCCGGCAACGCTCACAGAATAGCACGGGACGAGCGTTTCTGGCAAATCGAAAAATCAGATGCCGAAGCGGAGAAGGAATTGTTTGACGGAAGCCAGGGTGTTTTCCCACCAGGTGGGTTGGCGCTCGGAAATTTCGCGCTTCAATTCGGCGATGTCGCTCAGCACCTGTCTGCGTATCGATCGATATGTATCTTCGGCTACATGGGAAGCGTTGTTCGCGCAGAACCAGTTCATGGCGTCGTCGTCGATCTTCTTGACGATCGAGTCCATCCTGGCGAAACGTTCGGATTTCAGAAGCTGTTCCTGGGAAAAGGAATGCGATGTGAAGATACACCCTGTGACGAGCCGCGTTTGCTCGCGGAGGATCTCGATTTCCTTGGTCACCTTCTTGAATTTTCCTTCAAACCGACTTCGCTGAAACCTCGCGTCATCTTCGGAGCCGTTGGCGACCGGGGGTTCTTCCGGCGCCTGGTCCGGCGGTTTCTGCAATCCGAGCGTTTCGACGGGGTAGCCGCAATTGGGGCAGATATCGGCAAGGGATGAAATCCTGCCGGAACATTCGGGGCAGTCAACGAGCATGTATTTCCTCCCTTCATCCCCGCCGGTGCCGCCATTGAGCGGTCACCGGGCAGGGTTCTCCTTTTTCCCCTGGCCCCACGTGGCGTACACCTTTTTCCACCCGTATTTGTCGAGCTTTCCTTCGAGCTTCCGGACATCGGAAAACGCTTTCTGAAGCCGGGTGACGAAGAACGGATTCGCGGGACGGGCGTAGCGGTTGACGATGAGGTCCCGGTAATAGTCCATGACGGCCATCGCCGCCGCGTTTTCCAGGCGGAGAAACTCGATGACCAGGGCGTATTCCGGGTTCTGTGCGATCAGCTGAAGCGAGGAAAGGGCGTATAAGAGTTCCTTGCGCTCCGCATCGCATCGGGCAACCTTGTCCAGATCATCGGCGGTCCAGTAATGAGTGTAGTCCAGCGCCTGGAAGGTCCGATAGATCTCCTTGTTCCGCTCGATGACGCGCCTGACGATCGTTTCGGGATCGACGGCTGCGCTCGCGCTCGAGGCAAGCGCAGTCGAAGGAGTTACGGCAGGAAGAAGGAACGCCGTTCCGGTTCCGGGAGCCAGGTCTTCGTCGTCGGTTGCGTTCTCCGGGGAGTTTTCAAACACCAGCCGGGGATCGATGGATCCGGCATCCGAGGCGTTGGCCCGGATTTCATCTTCCGCCGACGAGCCGGACGCAAGGCGGGCCGCCGTTGAGGCGGGAGCGGACGCGTCAGTTGAAGCGACCGTTCCGGAAGCCGTAACGCCGCTCTCCTTGGCTCGATCGAGCTTGAAATGCCGGAGAAGAGGTTCTTTCCAGATCACGCCCCCGGCGAGTGTCGACAGGAGCAGCACGCTCAGAAAGAGTTTCACCGGTTTTCTGCAGATTCCGAGCCTCGTTCCATTCGCCGGAAAACCGCAATGAACGCATCTCGCTGCATGCGACGAAATTTCCTTGCCGCATTCACAGCATTGGATCAGACTCATTTGGTTGTTCCTCTGTGAAGATCCGTATTGGGTGTGCCAACAGCTTGCCGACGCTGGTATGACCGAACCGAGCATTCCGGAACATGCGGTGCGTTCCCCCAACGGCGGAATCGGACATGCCTCTCGTTATTCCGTTTGGATTACCCTGAGGTTTTTTCCTCTTGAAGCGATTATAGCATGGTCGATATGTCCGGTCACGAAGTTTTACGGAACGCTTCACGCGATCTGCCGAAATCTCGATCCCTGCCTTTGCGGCGGCTGTCCGGCGGGAATGGAATGACATTTGAAATCCGCGCACGTCTGGGGTACAGTAGCGCGATCATGGATATCAAAAAGATTGCCTTCGATCTCAAAACGGGAACGCCCGAGTCGATCACGGCGCTCCTCAAGGAGCTCTTCGAGTCCCAGACCGACTGTTCGAGCAAGATCCTGTTTGAGGTGCTGTACGACCTGAAATTCCACCGGGATTTGGGAGTCGTTTTCTGGGCCAAGAAGCTCCTGAACAAGGTCGATGTGACGTATTCGTTCAAAGGCGTCGATCCGGCGACCGTATCGCAGAATGCCGTCGTTCCGCCGCCCGAGGAACCGCCCCCGCCCCCGAGCCGCGAGGAGATTCTCGCGAAAATCGCTTCGGAGCCGGGCGCGGTCACGGTCGAGGAGCTGAAGATCGTCTGCGAGAACCCCGATGAGAGCATCAGGGAACCCCTGCTGGCGCTTCTCGAGTCGAAACCGGACGAGTCGGTCCTCTCGTTCCTCACCAAGCATCTCGGGCAGAGTTTCCCCGACGATGAGATGCTCATCCGGGTGGCCCCGTATCTGCGGCATGAAGACTCGCGCGTGGTCGCCAACACGATCGAGGGAATCCAGGCCATCAAGAGCCAGAAGACCTTCGTGATGCTGACCCAGTTGCTCAACCATGCCGACAACCGCGTTCGGTCGAACGCCGCCATCGCCATCGGAGAGTATGACCGGGACGAAGCCATGGGCGTCGTCGAACGCATGCTCCGGCTCGAAGGAAAGGCGCACATGCAGGCTTCGGCATGCCACGCCGTGCGGGCGCTGAACGAGACGCGGCTGTTTCCGGTGCTGATCGAGCTTTTCGCCGATCCATTCCTGTTTAGAGAGGCCCTGGGCGTTTTCGAGGGATTGCCGGGCGCGGATTCCGTCCATGCTCTCGAATCGGCACTCGAACAGACCGCCGACGAGGAGCGGAGACAGGAAATCTCAGCCTCGATCGGCCGGATCAGAGAGGCGATGGAAAACGCTCTCAAGCCGCCTCCCCGGAAGACGCGCTTTGCCCCCTGGGTGAAGGTCTGACAATCGCCTTTCATGGTGAGAACCAATCAGCAGATAACGCTGATGAAGCAAATGTCGCAGATGAAATCCTGAAAACGATCATGGTTCAACGGCGTCTCTCCGTGATCCAGTTGTCGTGAAAGCCGGCGCGCTTCCTCTGATCCTGTGACGGGACTTGATGACGGAAGGGGATTCGGGGTATAACCTGCTTTCGCAGGCCTGCCGCGAAGCCGCAGGATCATTCGCATGGAGGTGCGTCGTCAATGCAGCCGACTATCGCCCAGATACTCAAGATGTCCCCGTCTTCCGCCCCCGTCGTCGTCAACGGATGGGTCCGGACGAAGCGCACCAGCAAGAACGTCGCCTTCATCGCCGTCAATGACGGCTCGACGATCCGGAATCTCCAGGCCGTCGCCGACCTCGAGGGCGGCTCGATTACCGAGGCCATGCTGACCGACGTCACGACGGGCGCGGCCGTGCGCATCACCGGCAACCTCGTTGCCTCGCAGGGCAGCGGCCAGGCGGTCGAGCTGAAAGCTGAGAAGGTCGAGGTGCTCGGCGCCGCCGATCCCGAGAAATACCCGCTTCAGCCGAAGAAACACTCGCTCGAGTTCCTGCGCGAGATCGCCCACCTGCGATTCCGCACCAACACGTTCGGCGCGATGTTCCGCATCCGGCACGCGATGGCGTTCGCGATTCACAAGTTCTTCAACGACCGCGGCTTTTTCTACGTTCACAGCCCAATCATCACCGGGTCGGACTGCGAGGGCGCCGGCGCGATGTTCCGCGTCACGACGCTGGACCCGAAGAACCCGCCCCTGAAGGAGGACGGCAGCGTCGACTTCTCGAAGGATTTCTTCGGCAAAGCCACGAACCTGACCGTCTCGGGCCAGCTCGAAGCCGAGCTTGCCGCGATGGCGCTCGGGAAGGTCTACACGTTCGGCCCCACGTTTCGCGCCGAGAACTC
The DNA here is from genome assembly GCA_035373905.1 of Candidatus Ozemobacteraceae bacterium. Lineage (NCBI taxonomy): Bacteria > Candidatus Rifleibacteriota > Candidatus Ozemibacteria > Candidatus Ozemibacteraceae > Candidatus Ozemibacteraceae bacterium. The sequence goes on from DAOSOK010000017.1 coordinate 30,654, forward strand.
GAACACCTCCCGGCACGCGGCCGAGTTTTGGATGATCGAGCCCGAGGTGGCGTTCGCCGACCTGAACGACAACATGGACCTGGCCGAGGATTTCCTGAAATATCTCGTGCGCTATGCTCTCGACAACTGCAAGGACGACCTCGAGTTCTTCGACAAGCGCCTCGCGGAAGAGGAAAAGACGAAGAAGCAAGAGGAGCGCAGCGAGATGGGGCTGCTGCAGAAGCTGCACTTCATGGTCGAGAACAAGTTCGAGCGCATCACCTACACCGAGGCGATCGAGATCCTGAAAAATTCGACCCCAAATAAAAAGAAGAAGTTCCAGTATCCCGTCGACACATGGGGCATCGACCTCCAGTCGGAGCACGAGCGGTATCTCGTCGAGAAACATTTCAAGAAACCGACGATTCTCACCGACTATCCGAAGGAGATCAAGGCGTTCTACATGCGGCTCAACGAAGACGGGAAGACGGTGCGCGCGATGGACGTGCTCGCGCCCGGCATCGGCGAGATCATCGGCGGATCGCAGCGCGAGGAGCGATACGACGTGCTCAAACGCAAGATCGAGGAGTTCAAGATTCCCGAAGAGAGCATGTGGTGGTATCTCGAGACGCGCACATACGGCACGGCTGTCCACAGCGGCTTCGGTTTGGGCTTCGACCGGTTCCTGATGTTTGTGACGGGCATGGGCAACATCCGCGACACGGCGCCCTTCCCCCGCACCACCGGCAGCGCCGAGTTCTGAGAGAGCAACAGTCTCGCCAAGGAGAATCGAAAACGAAGGATCCGCAGATGTCGCAGATCATTGTTTATAATAAATAATATAATATCTGTGGGCGGAAAAAAAGACCGGAGGTCCTGTCGGACCTCCGGTTCTGGTTACGGGTGGGGTGAGACTCAGTCGTCGTTTTCCTCGGGGATGGGGAGTTTGCGGTTGCACTTGGGGCAGTGGGTCCAGCGGTCTCCCGAGATATCGACCTCTTCCTTTTCGACTTCGAACACAGCGCCGCACGGACACTCGATCGTGATGATGTCGTTTTCCATGGCACGCCTCCTCTCACGGTGATTTGAAATGTCCCTCTCACCTCAAACGTAGCGCAAAACAGTCGTATTGTCCATTCAAAACATCCCTCGAGTGCCGGGACGAAGTTCGGACCCGCGAGGTTTGTCGGAACGGTTTGAACGGCTTCCCCCTTCATGGATGATGAGGAGGAGGTGTATACTGCCCGGGACGGTAGCATCTGTCCTTGGAGGATAGTTTGATGAAGCGTGGCGCATGGTTCCGGCTGTATTTCCCTCTTTGCTTTCTGCTGGCGGGTCTGATCGCCTGTTCGGCCTCCGTGGCGTTTTGTGCGGGGGCGGATGAGACGATGACGTTTCAGTTGCTGCGCGGCCGGGCGGCGCTTTCCCGGAACGGCGGCAGCACCTGGCTCGATCTCGGGCCCGAGCCGATCGCCGTCCGGTTCCAGGACATGCTTCGTTCGGAAGGGGAGGCGCGGGCCGAGTTGTCGTATTCCGACGGGAGCCTGCTGCGCATCAGGGGAAACACGCGGGTCACCCTTTTGAAAACAGGCGTTCAGCTCCAGGTTGGCGAGTGCTGGTTCGCCCTGAAAAAACAACCGGGCACCTTCCAGGTGACGACGCCGACGACGCTCTGCGGCGTTCTCGGCACCACGTTCGACGTGGCCGTCGACCGGTTCGGCCGGACGCGGGTGCGGACGTTCGAGGGCATCGTCTCGGTGAGGGCGCACGGCGACGCGCGCAACCGGCAGCTCGTCCTCCAGCGCGGCATGATGGCGATCGTGAACGACCGCGAGCAAACAGGAGAAGCGGTGAAGCGGTTCGATCCGGCCGGCGAAGATGCCCGCATGCAGAGCGAATGGAAGAGCATCGTCCCGATGAAGATCGGTCCGGGGCGGGCGGAACTGCCCCGCGGCCTGCCTCCGATGAAACCTTCGACGGCAGAGGGCTGGAAGCCGGTATACCGGCAGGAACCCGCGGAAACGGCCGTTCCTGCGCAGCCGGAGGAACGGACCGAAGAGGCGTGGCAGGAAACGAGCTCGGCGCGGGCCAGCGCCGAGTTTTTCCGGAAGATGCGGGATCGGCGGCTGCATCTCGATGAACGCAGGGAAGACGGCGGCGCGGCCCGGGACGGATTGCCGCCGGAAACGGCTTCGGTGGGAGCGGAAATCGACGCTGCCGCGCTTTCCGAGAGCATCGGGGCCAGGTTCGGCCAAGCCCGGTCCGGGGCGCTCGGCGCGACCGGGCAGCCGGCCCTGCGCGAGGAGTATCTCCGGAATCGGAGCCAGCTCGTGATGGTCCAGCAGGAAATCACGCGACTGCTTTCCGAAATCGAAACGTTGAAAAGCCGCTTGAATGCCGGCGGTTCCGAGAGCCTGACGGCCGACCAGATCAGGGAACGGCTGAGCGGGCTGACGGAGAGCCTGAAAAACAGCCGAGAGCGGCAGTCCATGCTCTTCCAGCGGCTTGAGAACGTTCGAAACCGGCTCCGCTAAGGGTACAGGGGGAAAAATATTTTCGAAGGGGGCTTGACAGGCCGGTTTTGAATAAGTAGGCTTGTTGCATCAGTTCTCAACCCCAATTTTTACCAGGAGGATCCACCAAGTGAAGAAGATCGAACTCGTGCGGGAAATCGCCAAGAACACCAACCTGTCCCAGACCCAGGCCACCCAGGCCCTCGACGCCACCCTCGACATCATCAAGACCGCCATGCGGAAGCACGAAGAAGTCCGCCTCGTCGGCTTCGGCTCGTTCAAGGTCGCGACCCGCAAGGCCCGCACCGGCATCAACCCCCAGACCAAGAAGACCATCAAGATCCCGGCCACCAACGTCGCCCGCTTCGTTCCCGGCAAGGATCTGAAAGAAACCATCAACACCAACCGCCGCTAATACGCGAAAACATGCGGCCGGCACCCGTTCGGGGTTGCCGGCCGTTTTCTTTCTGTTGCCTTGCATGCCCCGGTTCTATACAATAGTGATACCATGAGCACGCAAAAGAAACGACTTGGCGATATCCTGATCGATTGCAACCTGATCAACGGCGACCAGCTAAAGCAGGCGCTGGGGTATCAGAAAGAGAAGGGACTCAAACTCGGAGCGGCCCTCACCGAGCTCGGCATCGTGTCCGAGGACGACATCATCTGGGCGCTCGGAAACCAGCTCAACATCTCGTTCATCCACCTGAATGCCGACATCGTCGAGCCGGCCGCCGTGAAGCTGGTCCCGGCAGAGTTCGCGCGCGAGTTCCGGCTGATGCCGCTCTATCAGGCCGGAAACCAGTTCAATATCTGCATGGTGGATCCGCTCGAGTCCGAAGCCATCGAGACGCTGGCCGCGCGGCTCGGCATGCAGGTGTCGGTCTCGATCTGCACGAAGTTCGATTTCGAGCAGACCTACACCGCGATCTACGGGCCGCTCGACACCGGCGAGCGCATGACCGGCGACCTGCCGCCCCCGCCGCCGGAGTCCACCGGCGAAAAAGGCGACCGGGGCATTCCGAAAGGCCTCGAGGCGCCGGAAAAAATCATCAACTATATTCTAGGCCAGGCGATCATCAACCGCGTCGACCGCATCCATTTCGAGCCGTCGGAAAAGGGCGTCGTCATCCGATTCCGTACCTGCTCCTGCCTGACGCGCAAACTCGAGATCCCGATCAAGGTTCACCAGGAAGTCATCTCGAAGCTCAAGGTGCTTTCGCAGGTGCCCGTTCCGAGCGGCGGCGCGGCCCCGGTGATGGCCGTCGGCCATTTCCGCGTCTCGGTCTCGGGTCGGTGGGTGAACGTCCAGTCGATGTTCTACCCGACCGTGAACGGCGAGATGGTCATCCTCAAGCTGAACGACTTCAGCAACATCAACATCCAGATCGGCAAGGGCGGCAAAGCGGTGCTCGACGAGATCGTCGGGTTCGTGCATGCGAACCATGGCATCCTCTATATAACCGGGCCGCGCGAGTCGGGGCGCACCACGACGCATTACTACGTGCTGAGCAGCTTCGACGTCGAGAAGAAGAAGATCGTCACCGTCGAAGAGCCGGTGCAGGCGAACCTTCCCCAGATCACCCAGATCCAGATCGGCCAGAACGGCATCGGGACCATCAAGGAGGGCCTCGAGCTCGCCCTGCTCCTCGATCCCGACGTCGTCTACATCGACCACCCCGGAGACCAGCCGATCGTCGAGGAGCTCGGGTTTGCCGGCCTGGGCGGGAAGACGATCCTGACCTCGTTCATGGCCTACGACGCGCCGAGCAGTGTCGTGCGCTTGCTGGAAAAAGTCGCGGACCCCGTCGTCATCGCCAGCTCTCTTTGCGGCTTCCTGTCGCAGCGCCTGATCCGGACGCTGTGTCCGCAGTGTAAAAAACCGGGAACGCTTCCGCCGGACGTCGCCGAGCGGATGCACCTGCCGGCCGAGCCGACCGTCTTCGAGGCCGTGGGCTGCGAAACCTGCCACCAGACCGGATACGCGGGCCGCACGCTCGTCACCGAGTTTCTGCCGACGTCGCCGACGTTGCGGCGCATGATGATCGGTCGCCAGAGTTACCAGGAGTTCTACCAGTTCGCCCGCAAGCAGGAGATTCCGACCCTGGAAGACCGCACGCTGGCCCTCATCGCGAGCGGCGAAACGAGCGTGGACGAGTTCCTGCGCCTGTTCTGAGACGTGAACCATGAGCGATAACGACAGTTTCTTCAACAAGTTCTTCGGAAGCGGCGACGGCGCCCAGAAGCCGCCGTCGGCGCCGGGAACGCCCGCCCAGCCGCCGGCTGCCCCCGTTGCGCCGCCGTCGCCTCCCGGCGTTCCCCGCCCGCCGTCGCCGCCCGGCGCGCCCTCGGCGGCCGGCGTTCCCCGGCCCCCGGGTCTGCCTCCGTCTACCGGCATTCCGCGACCGCCCTCGTCGCCGTCGTCGCCGTCGAGCGGTATCCCGGCCTCCACCGGTATCCCGCAGGCGACCGGCATTCCTTCGCCGTCGTCCATGCCTGCCGCGCCGACGTCCCGGCCCGAAGAACAGCGGCCGAAACGCGCCGCCCAGGTGGATAGCGAGCAGTATGCCATCACCGATCTGCTTCGGCTGATCGTCGACAAGGGCGGATCCGACCTTCATCTCACGGTCGGCTCGCCGCCGATGATGCGGCTCCAGGGCAAGCTCTGGCCCACCGACCTGCCGCCGCTGTCGAGCAAGGACACGAAGCGGCTGATCTTCGAGTTCCTCAACAACGACCAGCGCGACCGCTTCGAGAAGGAACTCGAACTCGACATTTCGTATGAACTGCCGGAAGTGTCCCGCTACCGCTGCAACATCTTCAACAACCGTCTCGGCATCGGGGCCGTCTTCCGCGTCATTCCGTCGAAGATCAAGACCGTGGCGGATCTGAAGCTGCCGGCCATCCTGTCGGATCTGGCGCGCCGCAACAAGGGCCTGATCCTCGTCACGGGGCCGACCGGCTCCGGAAAATCGACGACCCTCGCGGCGATGGTCGACCAGGTCAACGACGAGCGGCAGGACCACATCCTGACGATCGAGGACCCGATCGAATTCGTCCACAAGCACAAGCAGTGCATCGTCAACCAGCGCGAGATCGGCGTGAACACCAAATCGTTCGCCGCCGCCCTGCGCTCGGCCCTCCGCGAAGACCCCGACGTCATTCTCGTCGGCGAAATGCGCGACTACGAAACGATCTCGCTCGCCGTCACGGCGGCCGAAACCGGCCACCTCGTCTTCGCCACGCTGCACACGCCGTCGGCCGCCCAGTCGGTCGACCGCGTCGTCGACGTCTTCCCCGCCCACCAGCAGGACCAGATCCGCACCCAGCTCGCCGACGCGCTTGTCGGCATCGTCGCCCAGCAGCTCATCCCGACGATCGACGGCATGAGCCGCGTTTGCGCGCTCGAGATCCTGGTCAACGTGCCCGCCGTCGCCAACCTGATCCGCGAGAACAAGACCTTCCAGCTCACCTCGATCATGCAGACCAGCAAGCAGGTCGGCATGCAGACGATGGATCAGGCCCTGACGGACCTCGTGAAGTCGCGCAAGATCGCGCCCGAAGAGGCCTACCGCCGCGCGTTCGACAAGAAAGCCTTCGAACAGTACAAGCCCCGGTGACATACGACTCGTCTCACAAGTAACACGACAATCACCCGCATACTCGATACCGTTTGTGCTGAGCTTGTCGAAGCACGAACAGCCACTTGCCGATGATTCCTCATTTCGCCCTTCGACAAGCTCAGGGCGAACGGGTGATGTTCATGCTGCATGACTCGATACTGCTTCCCGGCTTCGCTCCGGGGGTTCCCTTTTTTTCTGGAAATCACAAGACTTTTTTGATACACTTAAATCTGTTCAGGGGGATGGAGTCCCCCGATAACCGCTTTTCAAGCTGATGACTCCTGCAAACCGGCCTTGTGTGCCGCTGTGCAGGAGTTTTTTTATCCGGATTTCGAGGCAAATCATTTTGTAAAGGATTGTCCTTTGGCTTTCAGTCTTGCAAAAATTCTCATCCTCTCGATGTTGGTCGAATGGGGCGTTCGCAGGATTCGGCTTCCGGGATTCATCGGCATTCTTTGCGTCGGATTTCTTTTGGGCCCCTATTGCACCGATCAGGTAGCCCCGAATCTTTTGGCGATCAGCACGGATCTTCGGCTGATTGCGCTGGTTGTCATCCTTTTACGAGCGGGTTTTTCGATTCACCTTCAAACCCTTCGCACATTCGGCATTCGACTGCTCCTGCTTGCGATCATTCCCTCTCTTTTCGAGGCACTCACGATCGCTTCACTCGCTCATACCGTGTTTTCCTTCTCCTGGAACTCTTCGTTCACCCTGGGGTTCATTTTGCCGGCAGTTTCCCCGGCCGTCATCATTCCCTTCATGCTTCAATGCATCGAAGAGAAACGGGGGCTTGAAAAGCACATTCCTCACCTGATCCTGACTGCGGCATCGCTGGATAATATTTTGAACATTCTGATTTGCAATGTGTTCATATCCATGTATGCCCACGCGGATGCAAGTGTGGCGTATCAGTTCGTAAAAATCCCGGTCGCGCTGTTCAACGGTTTGGCGGTGGGTCTGATCGTGGGTGTGATTTTGTACAAGGCGTTTGAATCGTATAACCCGCGAGCAACCAAACGAGGCCTGGCGATTCTCGCGCTGGCGCTCCTGCTCGTGAATATCGAACGCACAACCAGCCTCGCAACGCCATTTTCCGGACTTATCGCTACCATGACCATCGGCTGCATCATTCTCACCCGCCGTGAAAAGATAGCTCATGAAATTGCCGCAAAACTGAGCAAAATCTGGATCTTTGCGGAAATTATTCTTTTCGCCGTCGTTGGCGCTGAATTTAACCCGACGGTTGCCTTGAATGCCGGTCTGGCCGGAGTCCTCATCATTTTCGCCGGAGTCCTGGCCCGGTCGCTTGGTGTGTGGGTGGCCTTGTTCGGGGGGAATTTCGATTCGGGCGAGAAAATGGCGGTAACGGCGGCCTGGCTCCCGAAAGCAAGCGTTCAAGCGGCTATTGGGGCCGCTCCCCTGGTGGCAATGAAAGCCGCCGGCCTTCCGACCGGCCCCGGGGAAACCATTCTGGCTCTTGCGACGTTGAGCATTCTTCTGACCGCCCCTATCGGAGCTATCGCCGCGAAGAAGGCAACCGACCGGTGGCTGCATCTTCCGGCGTCCCACGAGCACGAGCATCATTCCCACATGCCGACGCAACCTCATGAAAAAGGGACGGCGTCATGCTGATCTCATTGGACATGGCTGCATTCCATTCCCTGAACGGAGTTTGGACAAACCCGTTCTTTGATTTCATCATGCCGATCATTACCACGCAATCGAATTGGGTGCCGCTCCTCGTGATCCTCTGGTTTCTGCTGCTGTTTGGCTTCAGCGGCAGGTTCAGACGTCTCGCTCTCGGAATGGCTGTGGTGGTGGCTCTTGCTGATCAAGCCAGTTCGCATCTCATGAAGCCCCTGTGGGGTCGGCAACGCCCCTGTTGCGCAGCCGCGGAAAAGCGCCTGCTGGTTCCGTGTTCGCGCAGCAAATCCTTTCCCTCGTCTCATGCCGCGAACTCGGCGGCCGTGGCAGCCCTCGTTTGGCTCGAGTATGGGGTGTGCGCCGGGTTCCCGCTGGCCTGCCTTTCCCTGGTCATTTCATATTCTCGAGTATATGTCGGCGTTCATTATCCGCTCGATGTTCTCTGCGGCATGCTCCTCGGGGTTTGCATTTCGTATCTTGTCGTTTTGTTGTCCCGGCGCTGTTGTCCGATTCGAACGATCCGCGAAACGCACGATCCAGAGGGAGTCGAGGTAAAAAAAGAATGTCCGATATAATGCCGCCATGGTTTTACTGGGCGTTGGGTTCAGCCGTCTTTGCAGCCCTCACGGCAATCTGTGCTAAAATCGGAATAGACGGCATCGATTCCGACTTCGCCACGCTGTTTCGTACCGTCGTGATCCTGGGGATATTGTTCGTGTTCGTGAAATACACGGGGAAGTGGCGAGATCCTTTGTCTCTGAGCCCTCGGAACTGGTTGTTTCTCACCCTTTCAGGAGTGGCAACGGGCGCTTCGTGGGTCTGTTATTTCCGGGCGCTGCAGATGGGAGACGCTTCGAAAGTGGCGCCGGTAGACAAGTTGAGCCTTGTTCTTGTCGCGGTATTCGCCACGCTGTTTCTTGGAGAGCGCCCGACAGCCAGGGAATGGCTTGGTATTTCCCTCGTCGGCATCGGCGTTGTCATCTTGGGTCTCAAACGGTGAAGCTGCAGAAATCGAAACATGAGTGAGAGCCATGAGTATATAAGAGGGTCTATATAGTATTTCGAGGAGAAATTCTGTGAACATTCTTTCGGTTGATTCTTTTGAGGTTCTCGATTCGCGCGGCAATCCGACCGTCGAGGTGGAAATCACCCTCGCCGACGGAACCAGAGCCCGGGCCATCGTCCCTTCCGGTGCTTCGACCGGCGAAAAAGAGGCGGTGGAACTGCGCGACGGCGACAAGGCCCGGTACAGCGGAAAAGGCGTTTTAAAAGCAGTGGAAAACGTGCGAACCAAAATCGCCCCCGCCATTCTCGGGAAAGATGTCTCCCAGCAAACCGAAATCGACCGTCTGATGATCGACCTGGACGGCTCTCCCAACAAGGGAAATCTCGGTGCCAACGCGATTCTTGCCGTGTCCATGGCTGTTGCCCGGGCGGCCGCCGCTGTCCACAAGATGCCGCTTTACCGATATCTTGGCGGCGTTCAGGCCACTTTGCTTCCGGTTCCATGCATGAACGTCATCAACGGGGGAAAACACGCCGACAATAACGTCGATTTTCAGGAATTCATGATCGCCCCCCACCGGGCTTCCAGCTTCTCTGAGGCCATTCGCAAGGGCATGGAAACCTTTCACGCCCTGAAATCCATCCTCAACCAGAAGGGATACAGCACGGGCGTCGGCGACGAGGGCGGCTTTGCCCCGAACCTGAAGTCCAACGAGGAAGCCGTCGACATCATCCTGGAGGCGATCACCAAGGCCGGCTATAAACCCGGTTGGGATATTTCCATTTGTCTCGATCCCGCCGCCAGCGAAATGTGGGAGGACGGCAAATACGTGTTTTTCAAATCCGACAAATCGAAGAAAACATCCGATGAAATGGTGAAACTCTGGGCTTCCTGGGCCAAGCAATACCCGATCGTCCTTCTCGAAGACGGTATGGCCGAAAACGATTGGGACGGTTGGCGCGCGCTGACGAGTGAATTAGGCGACCGTGTCGAGCTGGTCGGGGATGATATTTTCTGCACGAATCCCCAAATTATTGCCCAAGGTATTCAGAAGAAAATCGCCAACTCCGTTCTCATCAAGTTGAACCAGATCGGAACCATCACCGAAACTCTCGATGCCATCAATCTGGCGAAACGGAATCAGTATAACTGCTTCGTTTCCCATCGCTCCGGCGAAACGGAAGACACCACGATTGCCGATTTGACCGTCGCGGTCGGGGCCGGCCACCTCAAAACCGGTTCCGGCTGTCGCAGCGAGCGCATCGCCAAATTCAATCAGCTTCTCCGCATCGAGCGTGAACTGGGTTCCGCAGCCGGCTTTGCCGGTAAAAAAACCTTCAAGAATGCTTGAGCCATGCTTCAGATCGATATCCCAGGCTACAAACGTCTGACCCTGCAGCACTTGGTTCTGGATTACAACGGAACGCTTGCTGTCGACGGGTATCTTCTTCCCGGTGTCGAGGAAGCCCTGAACGAGCTTTCTCAACATCTGGCCATCCGCATCCTGACCGCCGATACCTTCGGGTTGGCTCAAAGCCAGTTGAAAAACGTCAAGGCCGCGTTGGCCATCCTCGGGAAGGATGACCAAGCCGGGGCAAAACAGCAGATCGTGCATTCCCTTGACGCCGCTCAGGTCGTCGCCATCGGCAACGGCCAGAACGACCGGCTGATGCTGAAAGAGGCCGCTCTCGGAATTGCGGTCATGCAGGCGGAAGGGGCGGCAACGGAAACCTGCCTTGCCGCACATATTATATGTAATGATATTATATCTGCCCTGGATTTGCTTCGGCATCCGAAACGTCTGATTGCAACTTTACGAAAGTAAACATCTGAAAAGGAAAGGTTGGTCGACTCACATGCGTACATTGATCGTTTCATTCTTGGTGTGTGTGCTGTGCCTGGGTCTTTTGAATCCGGTTATCGCCAAAGCTCCTGAAACAAAAGATCTCGCTTCGGTCATCGCCGCCGTTGAAAAAACGGTGGCAGAAAAGAAAATTCCCGTCGTAGTGTTCGATCTCGATGGAACACTGTTCGACACCGCGCAACGAAATGTCCGAATCCTTCAGGAATGGGCAAAGGAAAACAGTTCGAATCCTGACGCCAAGGCTATTTCACAGGTAACGGCCAAAGACGCAGGCTACAGTATCGTCGATACCCTCAAAAATATATCCGTTACAACCGCTGAAACGGTTTCTTCGGTGAGGAATTTCTGGTTCAAGCGGTTCTTCACCAACGAATACGTCGTTATCGACGAGCCTATTCCCGGCGGCCCGGCGTTCGTAAACGCGTGCCACGACAAAGGCGCGCTGATCGTGTATCTGACCGGCCGGGACACCCCGCAAATGGGCAAAGGAACCGAAGAAAGCCTTCAAAAGCACGGCCTCCCGCTGGATGGGAAGACGGCGATTCTCATGCTCAAGTCGAGCCCGGAAATCAAAGACTTCAAATTCAAACAAGACTCCTGTAATCGAATCCGGGAGCTGGGGAGCGTCGTGGCTGTGTTCGAAAACCAGCCCCGGAACTTGAACGCGTTGCTTCGGGAATTCCCCGAAGCGATCCCCGTCTTCATTGATTCGAACTACGATCTGAAAGATACGGAATCCCCGCCGGCCAGCGCCATTCGATTGAAGCACTATTAAAATTCGGTTCTCGGCGGCCGGACAATGCTTTCCTTGCTGCTTCTCGTAGCGGCTACGTATGTTGCAGCCGCTATTTCAGGTGCGGCGGGGTTTGGCGGCGCGCTTCTTTTATTGCCGCTCCTTGTGGGGACAGTGGGTTCCGTTCATGCGGTTCCCTTGCTGACCATTACCCAGTTCATCGGCAATATTTCCAGGGCTTGCTTCGGGTTCTCGCGGATACAATGGCGGTCGGTAGGTCTGTTTTTGGTAACTGCCGTTCCATTGAGCGCATTAGGGGCATTTTCGTTCATTGGCCTGTCGAAAGTTGTTGTTACTCGTTGCGTTGGCTCCGTTCTTCTGATGGCAGTCGGACTCAAGTATTACGGGCTTCTCGAGTTAAAAGGCGGTCCGTTTCTGTTGATTGCCGGGGGCGGAGTTGTCGGCTTTCTATCAGGCCTGGTCGGCAGCGCTGGTCCGCTCGGGGCGGCCGTCTTCCTTACGCTGAATCTGGACCCTGTTGCGTATGTTGCCAGCGAGGCAATTACCGCCCTCGTCATGCACGGGGTGAAAATGTCCGTGTATCAGCACTACGTTCCCATGCCTCAACATCTGTGGCTGTTGGCCGGGTTCATGAGTCTTGCAATGATCCTTGGAACGTGGTCTTCAAAGCGCTTGATCGAAAAGCTTCCCCGAGAAAAATTTCAAAAGTACGTTGCGTATTTACTGGTCTTCATCGGCATCTACATGGTCTTACACGGCTGAATATCCGATCAGATTTCTGGTGAACATTGCATTTCGGTTGACCGGGAATGCGGCAAAACACCGATGTGGGAAGACGGAAGGAAACACCGATGGAAAAAGCAATCTCAGCGATGAACGGGGGGGATGGTTTTGGAAGTCTTCTTGTCCTCGTCGCAGCCGTGTGGCTTTGGTGCTTGAAAATTGGCGAGTGATGCTCGGAAAGATCGCCGACGGGCTTATCGGCACTTTTCCTTCTTTCGCTTGTGGGATGCCATGGCCCCGGAAATCCGGAACTGTCCGGTGTGCTTTCTTCGGGCCAAAGAAATGGAAAAGCTCATCGACGACCTCTTTTATGAGAATGCGAGAGACCCCGGCGTCAACGCATCTCTGGCGAGGTCTTTCGGTTTTGCGGCGGAGCCGATGCAGGTTGCCCTGCAACGATACGATCCGCTCGGAATGAGCCTTATTTACGGAAACATCGCGCAATCCGTCGCAGATCGGTTGCGCAACGGGGACTCGGAGCTCGCTCCCGAAGCCCCCTGCCCTTTGTCCCGGCGAGTGGACCAGTCCGCCATGGCATATCAGCAGGAATTCGTCGATCATCTTTCGGAAAGGGATTTCCGGGAACGTTTCCAGAGCTCCTTCGGTCTGTGCCTGCACCATCTGCGCAAGGTTCTGGCTCTGATCGATGATGCGGAGGACAAAGAGTGGCTGATGCAGCAGGAGGCAAAGGCGTTTGCCGCACTAGCCGGAGATCTGCGATTGTTTGCCCGGAAAACGGATTATCTCAATGAAGAGCCGCTCGGGAACGAGGCGGATGCATGGCAGAGGGTGGAAAAGAAATTCTTTCAGGTCCATACGGTGCTGCCCGAGGGGGAGAAAAAGCGGCATTCCTCCCTTGTGCGAAGATGGCTTGCCGCTTTTCGGGCATTGGTATTCGGGTGAGGTCATGAGATGGGAACGGCGCTGGGTATTGCCTGTATTTCGTCCGTCTTCGGCGGGTTGGCCGGGTTGTGCGCTTTTCTCATCGCCTATCAGGAATACGAGCACCATTTCACCGATTCCCGCAAAACCTGGCGAATGGCACTCGAGTTTGGGATCGTTGCCTTCATCTTCTTCTGGGTTGTTGCGTTCGTGCTGTTGTCCTTTCTTCCCGGGGTTCTCCGGATTCCATGAAGCCGAGGCCGGCACGACCCTCGAAGATGCATGACCATGCGCGAAAGGAGAAGCACTTTGTCGGAGCAGACGATGAAATGTGAAGAACAACGGCTTCAGGGGAAGACGCCCATGGAAAGCCTGCCGCCGCTGTTGACAACGGCAGTGGCGTTGCTGAAAACGCTCGAGCCTGAGCACGCGGGAATTGCAGCCAAATTCGAGGAGCTGAAGGGCCGCCTTCTCGAGGGCCGGTTTCATCTGGCCGTCCTGGGTCAGTTCAAACGGGGGAAGAGCACCATCCTGAATGCCCTGCTCGGCGCGGAAGTCCTGGCCACGTCGGTGGTTCCCCTGACGGCAATTCCCACATTTCTATCATGGGGAGAGCGGCGTCGCGCCCGGATCGCCTTTTCCGACACCAAACCGCCTGAAGATCGGACGTTTCCCGACGACGGGGCCCTCCACGCGTTTCTCGAGGGGTATGTCACGGAAACCGGAAATCCGAAGAACCGGCTCAACGTCTCGCACGTCGAGGTTTTCCTGCCTGCGGCAATCCTGCAAAAGGGCGTGGTGCTGGTCGATACCCCGGGGATCGGCTCGACCTTCCGGCACAATACGGAAGCGACCCTGAATTTCCTCTCGCAGTGTGATGCTGCCCTGTTCATCGTGTCTGCCGACCCGCCCGTCACCGAGGTGGAGATCGAGTTTCTCGGCCAGGTTCGTACCAAGGTGCCCCACCTGTGCTTCATCATGAACAAGGTCGATTACCTGGACTCCTCGGAGCGGGCCACCGCCCTCGAATTTTTCGGCCAGGTGCTGGCGAGCCACGGTGGGCTCGCCACGCCGGCCGAGATCTTTTCGGTTTCTGCCCGACGGGGTTTGAAGGGGCGACTGGCGAACGACCCCTTACTCTGGAAAGAAAGCGGGCTGGAGGCGCTGGAGGCGCACCTAGTCGACTTTCTGGCCACCGGAAAGAGCAGAGCGCTGGCGGCGGCCATTTCTCGGAAGGCGCTGGCGTTGACCGACGAGCTGATCATGTCGGTCGAGGTTCGGTTGCGGTCGATGGCCATTTCCATCGAAGAACTCGAGCGGAGACTTGGCACATTCGAAGAAAAGCTGAAGGAAATCGAGCAGGAACGGCTGACCTCCCAGGACCTCCTCAAAGGAACCAATCGACGAATGCACGAGTATTTGGAGGAGTATTCAGAAGACCTGCGAAAGCGCTCTTTCACCTATCTCGACAGCCTGGTGCGGGAGGTGATGGAAAAGGGAAACGGCGCCGGCGGAGATGAGACGGCCCTTCGGGAAGCCGTTGCGCAGGCTATTCCCGGGTATTTCGAACACGAGACGGGAAAGGCGGTCAAGGTCTTCGAAGCAAAGATGGGTGAGGCGCTCCGGCCTTTCCAGACACGAACCGACGAACTGATCGGGGCTATCCGGCGAACCGCCGCCGAGCTCTTCGATATTCCTTACCAGGCCCCGGAAAGCGCCGATGCCTTTCGGATGGTCGAGCAACCCTACTGGGTCACGCATAAATGGCGGTCGGGACTCCGCTCCTTCGCGGGCGGCTTCCTGAGCCGGTTTTCCTCGGCAGCCACCATCAAGGCCCGCATGCTTGCGCGGATAGCGGAACAGCTGCGGGCCCTGGTGATCGAGAACGTCGAAAATCTTCGGTGGCCGATCTTCCAAAGCCTCGATCAGACCTTCCTGCGCTTCGGTTCGGATCTCGACAATCGGCTGAAGGAGACCGTCGCGGCCACCCATGGGGCGATGAGAGCCACGCTGGATTACCGAAGAAACCGGGCCGATCAGATCGAGCCGATGCGCCGGAGATACACCGATGCGATCCGGCAGCTCGAGGAGTTGCGATGCGCGTTTGGGGCGGCGGCTGGCGAATCGGCGGTTCAAGGGCGACGAAACAACGGTTGATGGAGGGGGACGCATGCGAACCGACAGGGAAACCCTTTGCGATCTCGAAGTGTTCGAATGTCGGCATGGCGGTCATCCCGTCATGCGCTTTGTCGACCGATGCCGGACGGCCGGTGGCTCCGCCTTTCTCAAAGATCTGGTGAAAAACGGTCCCGGGCCCGATTTCTCGGTTCGCGACCTCCAGGAAATGACGCGGTTTTTCCACGATGAAGCGTCGGAACTGGCGTTTCCGATCGGAGACAAGGACGCCCAAGACTTAGAACTCTACCTGGAATCGAACTATATGGGCGTCGATTTGACGCTTACCTGGAATCGATATCTGCAGTCGTATGCCTACCGGTACCAGTATCCGGAGATGTTCCGGTTTTGCCGCGTGGGATTGCAGGATGCCATACGGTCGATTCAGGCGTGCGGAAGATTCATCGAGGGCGTTCGTTCGCACGGGAACTGCCCGCAGGGATTGAAACGCGTCATTGATGAATTTTATAAGTTATATAAAATGATCGATGTCGAGAAAATTGTCGCCCAGGGAAAGGATCCTTCCACGGTCGACGTCTTCGTCATCGATTATCTGCTTCGGATCCAGAACAAAGAGAACCTTCGGAAGATGCTGGAAATCATGTACCGGCTCGATGCCCATCTTGGAATGGCGATCGCCACCAGGGAGAATGGATTCGAGTTTCCCACGATCGTCGACGACCCCGGGCGACGACTCGAGATCAGGGGCTTGTTCCATCCGTTCCTGTCGCGTCCGGTGCGAAACGACTTCCTGCTCGACGAGGAGAGGAACCTTTTGTTCCTGACGGGGCCGAACATGGCCGGAAAGTCGACGTTCATGAAGGCGGTCGGGATCTCCCTCGTTCTGGCGCATATCGGAATGGGGGTTCCGGCGGAATCGATGACGGTTTCCCCTGTCGATTACCTGTTCTGCGAACTGACGATGCACGACGATGTCCGGCTCGGAATCAGCGGGTTCATGGCGGAAGTCGTGAGGATCCAGCGCATTCTCCAGTTCTGCGCCGGAAAGCTTCGGCTGATGGTGATCATCGACGAGATTTTCAAAGGAACGAACGTGCTGGATGCGTTTGAGTGCTCGAAGCTTGTCATCAACGGCCTCGCAGGACTCAGGGAGCATTTCTTTCTCATTTCGTCGCACCTGGTCGAACTCGAACCCGAGATCCGGCCGAACGGGAATATCCGCTTCCAATGCTTCAACGCCGAAATCCGCGAGGGCCGTCTCGCGTTCCGATACCGCCTTGCCGACGGCGTTTCAAACACCCGCATCGGGGCAAGACTTCTCGAAGAGCACGGCGTGACGACGTTCTTTCGCGAACGGGCCCGTTCTCCAGGTGACATTCCCGCGAACGCCGGGAATTGCCGATAAATCCGGATTCTCGGCAAAACGAGGAAACTGTCGCGGATGGAAAGCGCTCATTCCTTTTGTAGATATATCATATAAAATATAATGAGTGCTTTATTCGCTTTCAGCGGGAAACGTCCTTTTCCAGCGTGACGGTCATGAACATCGCGAGCAGGCTCATGACCGGAACGAGACGCCGCTCCAGAAAGGCGATTGCCGGTTCGGTCCAGCCCGGCAGAAACTGGCGGAAAGAAAGCCCCCCGCTCACCAGGTAGCTGAACGGGGTGTGGAGGCTCGGCGGCTTCAGACGGAGGCCGGGGAACTCGCGTTCGAGACGGGGCCTGTCGCGCATAAACACGATCCAGGGAAGGGCACCGTTCGCGCCCGAGCGTGGGCCGCCACCGGGGATGGTCCAGCCCGCCTGCGGATCGAACGGTTCGTGATGGAAGCGGCCGTAGATGAATCGCGCGAACGGGGTGGCTGCCGGCTCGATCATGACGATTCTGCCGCCGGGCTTCAGGGCGCGATGCATCTCGGCGAGGAACGCCCCGGCGTCCTTCACGTGGTGAAACACGTCGAACATGAGAAAGGCGCCGACGGAGTCGCATCTGAACGGCAGTTCCAGGGCGGAACAGCGAAGATCGAGGTCAGGTGCCGGAAGGATGTCGGATGCGATGACCGCCGGAGCGATCCGGGGAAGGAACCCCGAACCGCTGCCCAGTTCCACGAGAGGCGTGCAGGTCCCGGCCTCCTTCAGCAGGATCCGGTAAAACCGGCTGTAGAGAGCCCGAAGATACGGTTTCCGGTTCAGGATCTTCCGGAAAACCCGGGCCGCGGCCTCGTCGTCGAGGCCGGGAAGCTCTTTCGCCCCGGGCAGACGAAGCCGGTCGAGAAGCCCTTTCATCATCATGTCAGTGCATTCTCGAACATCGTGCGTTCATGCGCCCCGGGATGGATTTCTTCTGCAGGAGGTAACCGGTTTGGCTGGGCATGGCTGTGACGGCAGTGTACAACAAACGTTCGTTGTGTGTAATTGTCTTGCATTGCGGATTCCTCTGGTGTAGTCTTATTGCCCACATCACGCAGGAAGCGGTCCGCCGGGCACCTGATGGATGCGTTCACGGCGGATTTTTCTTTTGTTTCAGTTCTTCAGTCGCAGCAGCCGGAGGTTTGTCAGCAGGTGAGTACGATACAGTTTCAGTCGCGTTACAATCCATCGATGATTCGCAACGTCGCGATCATTGCGCACGTCGATCACGGAAAGACCACCCTGGTCGACGCCATGATCCGCCAGTCCGGGTTGTTTCGCGAAAACCAGCAGATCGCCGAGCGGTTCCTCGACAGCAACGACCTCGAGCGCGAGCGCGGGATCACGATTCTCGCCAAGAACATGTCACTCGATTTCAACGGCGTGAAAATCAACCTGATAGATACCCCCGGGCACGTGGATTTCGGGGGCGAGGTCGAGCGCGTCATGCAGATGGCCAACGGCTGCCTGCTCGTCGTCGACGCATTCGAGGGCCCGATGCCCCAGACCCGGTTCGTGCTGAAAAAGGCCCTGGCGGCGGGTCTCAAGCCGATCGTCGTGATCAACAAGATCGACCGTCCCGATGCGCGGCCGGAGGAGGTCGTCGACGAAGTGCTCGACCTGCTGATCGATGTCGGCGCCGAGGACGACGCGCTCGAGTATCCGATCCTGTTCGCCTCGGGCCGGTCCGGATATGCCTGCCGCAAGCTCGACGATCCGCGGGATACAATCCGGCCGCTGCTGGAATCCATCGTCGAGTTCGTTCCGCCGCCTGCGGGCTCGCTGGAAAAGCCGGGCAAGCTGCTCGTCACGAGCCTCGATTACAACGATTACGTCGGTCGCATCGCGATCGGCCGCGTGTTCGACGGGGTTCTGAAACAGAAATCCGACGTCTGGCTGCTGCACGAGGGCAAGACCCCGCGATCCTCGAAGATCGTGCAGTTGTACAATTTCCAGGGCGTGCGCCGGGTCGAAACACCCGAGGTGTGCGCCGGGGATATCGCCGCCGTGGCCGGCCTGACCGACGTGTCGATCGGCGATACCGTCTCGGTCTCGATGGAGGCCGAGCCGCTTCCCGTGATTCCGATCGACCAGCCCGTGCTGTCGATGCTGTTCGCCCCGAACCAGAGCCCGCTGGCCGGCCGCGAGGGCAAGTTCCTGACGGCGCGCCAGATCCAGAACCGCCTGATGAAGGAGCTCGAGACCAACGTCGCGATGAAGGTCGAACCGACGGATTCGCCCGACACGGTGAAGGTCTCCGGCCGCGGCGAACTGCATCTGGGCATTCTCGTCGAGACGATGCGGCGCGAGGGGTATGAGCTTCAGGTTTCCAAACCCCAGGCGATCATCACGAAGGACGAGAACGGCAACCTGCTCGAGCCGATCGAGGAGCTGACGATCGACCTTCCCGAGAACTACGTCGGGGCGGTCATGGAAGTGCTTGGCCCGCGCAAGGCGATCATGGAGAACTCGAAGAAGCTACCCGACGGCACGCTGCGCCTGATCTTCAGCGCCCCCGCGCGCGGCCTGCTCGGCTTCCGGTCGGCGCTGCTGACGATCACCAACGGAACGGGCGTCATGAACCAGTGTTTCAAGGGATACGAACCCTATCGAGGCGACATTCCCGGTCGTCGGGTCGGCGTCATGGTCGCGATGGAAGCGGGCCTTTCGACGTCCTACGCGATCGAGATGCTCGTCGAGCGCGGCACGCTGTTCTACGGCCCCGCCGAGGAGATTTACGTCGGCCTCGTCGTCGGCGAGAGACCTATAGCCGGAGATATGTATGTGAACATCGTCCGGATGAAGCATCTCACCAACCACCGCAGCTCGACGAAGGAAGAGTTGACGCACATCGCTCCGCCGCGCCGGATGACGCTCGACCAGGCGCTGGAATACGTGGCCGAGGACGAGTGGCTCGAAGTCACGCCGGGCGCCGCCCGCATCCGCAAGCGCGAGGTCGATTACAAGCGCCGCGGCTGAGAATTCCCGGAACATATCGCCACTACTCGTCTCATCTGGTATTGATTCCTGCAGAATGAAAGCCACCCATTCGCCCTGAGCCTGTCGAAGGGGGAAAGAAGGAACCATCTGCAAGTGGCTGTTCGTGCTTCGACAAGCTCCGCACGAACGGGATCGAGTATGCGGGTGATTGTCGTTTCAAGAACCCTTCCGCAGATTGAGGGCTGATGACAAGAGTTTCATCATGACTCACGGCAGACGTTTTCCCATCGTGACGTTTCTGAAGCCGTGGAGGACCATTTTCAGCAGTTCCCAGCCGTGACGGAACCGGAGAATGTTCGTTTCGCCGTACGTTCTGGCGAGATACCGGATCGGGATGTCGACGATGCCGAGGCCGGTCTCGGCGGCGAAGAAGAGGAAGTTGAAATCGCCGAACGGGTCGCGGTTGCCGAAATCGGCGATCCAGCGCATGAGGCGCGGCCAGTCGTGGCGGGGGAACAGCTTCGTGCCGCACAGCGCGTCGTCCATCGGCGTGTCGAGCACGTAGCTCAGGAGCTTCGCGAAGCCCTTGTTGCCCAGCCAGTTCAGCGGCTGCATGGCATCCGCCTCCATCGGATACATCAGGCGGTTGCCGTGGATGAAGTCTCCCAGGCCGCGCGAGTAGGCTTCGACGAAGCGGCCGAGCATCTCCGGCGGCACGGTCATGTCGGCGTCAAGGACGGTCAGAAGCTCGTTGCGAGCTTCCGCGAAGCCGGCCAGGACGGCGTCATTCTTGCCTTTTCCCGGCTGCTTCAGGGTTCTGATGGGGAAACGGCCCGTGAATTCCGGGATCGTCCGCAGGATTTCCTCCCAGGTTCCGTCCGTCGAATGGCCCTCGACGAAGAGGACTTCGGCGCGGCACCCGTCGGGCAGGGTGATGCGCTCGAGAAGCGGGCGGATGTTCCCCCGTTCGTTTCGCGCGGGCACGACGATCGAGAGCGATGGACGGGCGGATTCGGGGATGACCGGCCGCAGGACGATCACGTTGGCGAAGGCGAGGCGGTTGATGCCGGGAAGGACGGGAAACAGGGAGTTCGCTTCCCGACTGAGGCCGTTGAAATCCGGGAGAAAGCCGACGGGCCTGATCCGGACGACCTCGTAGCCGGAAACCTTCGCGAGGTGATGCAGGTTATCGCTGGTGAGAAAGGTCATCGACGCGTTGGTTTCACCCAGGAGGCGCCGTTTCGCGAGCAGGGCGAGATACAGGTAGGGGTTGTACGTGACGACGACCAGCCGTGAAGTGCGGCTCAGGAAGGGCTTGAGACCGGTGAGGTAGCTCTGGATGTCCGGTTCGTGATTGAACTGGCCGTTCAGGAGCAGGACCGAGCGCCGGGCGCGCTCGCCCGACAGGTCTGGCGGGTCGGCGTTCCGCGCCACCACCTGTTTGTCAGGGCAGTCGAGACGGTGAAGCAGCTCGCCGCGATCGTGCGCATACGGATGCAGGGCGATGACGCGGTCGGCGTAGCGGGAAACCGCCGACACTTCGGCGGCGATCAAGCGTTTGATGGACTGGGGA
This sequence comes from Candidatus Ozemobacteraceae bacterium, assembly GCA_035373905.1. Lineage (NCBI taxonomy): Bacteria > Candidatus Rifleibacteriota > Candidatus Ozemibacteria > Candidatus Ozemibacteraceae > Candidatus Ozemibacteraceae bacterium. Next base: position 51,760 of record DAOSOK010000017.1, read on the forward strand.
ATCACGTCGTTTCGCTCCCGTTGGCGACAGCTTATCATTCAACCGGAAGTTACGCTATAATCGAGCCGTCATGACAAAATACATCCCGCTTCTCGCCCTCGTCATCTCGCTGGCGGTCGTCGCTTGTATACCGTTGAAAATATTGAGCCTCGGCTTCGCGCCTCCCGACGATATCCGGTCGAACTGCGGCGTCATCGCATCCGGCAGGACCCTGGTCGATTATCTCGTTCTGAACGAGGACACCCGTATCAGCATCCACGTCGGGTGGCTGAATCTCTGGAGGGGCCTCTTCGAGGTGCTGGGGCGCGACAAAGAACTGCTCATGACCGCCATCGTGGCGATCATGTTCTGGGTGATCACCGCCCTGCCCCTCTTCGCGCTGGAGCGGTCCGAGGCGTTGCTCGGGGGGCTGCTCGCCTGCTTCATGGCCGACCCGGACTGGACGAGAACCCTGTTGGGGCGGCCCCACAACTTCGACATGGCGTTCATGCTGTTTTTCGGGCTCTGGTGGCGCCGCCTGCGGGCGCGCCGGGCGCCCCTCGGCGTCATGGCCGTTCTCGCGCTGTTCGCGGGACTGGCGTCCTTTTCCCACGCGGTGTTCTACCTGTTCGCCGTTCCGCTGGCGGTGACCGCGCTCTCAGGCGAATGGCGCGTCCTGCGCCGCCTCGCGGTCAGCGTGCTGGCGGGCGTGACGGTCGGCTTGGTCGCGACGGGGCATGCCTGGGAGTTCACTGTCCAGAGCGTCGTTCACGTGTTCCGGACCGTCAATACGCAGCTGCTCGAGCGCCAGCTGGTGATGGAGCTCTGGTCGAATCCCCAGAACATGGATATCGCCGTCGTCGTCGCGCTCTTTCTGCTCTGGCGGCAGGCGAGACGCGCCTGGAAACTCCAGGTCGTCAAAAGTCCCCTGTTTTTCCTGTGCGTCCTCTACTGGATTCTCGGCTTCAAGGTGATCCGGTTCTGGACGGACTGGGGCGCGCCGGCGGTCATCGCCTGGGTCACGCTCGAGCTCCATTCGTTCCTCAAGCGGGCGCAGGGGCCGTCGTCGCCCGGAAGAATCGGCCTCGCGCTGACGCTCGGCCTGGCGCTGTTCCTCTTCACGACGGCCAACACCCGCGACCGCTGGGCGAACGCCGCGACGCTGGAAACCATCGACATCACGAAGCCGGACCAGGCGAATCTGCTGCCGGAGCCGGGCGGAATCCTCTATCATCCCGATATGGGCTTATACAATACGCTTGTCTATACGTATCCCGATGGACGGTGGAAATACATTCTCGGCAAGGAACCCTCGCAGATGCCCGAAGAGGACAGGCTGATCTTCATGAACATCCTGTATGCCCACATGGCGCCCGTCTCGTTCAGACCCTGGGTCGAAAAACTCCGGCCGCAGGACCGCATCGCGATCTACAGCCGAACATGCCCGCCTTTCAGCCGCCTGATCTGGGCGAATCCGCTCAACACTCTCTGGATCGGCCGACTGCCGGCGTCATCCACGTCGCCCGCCGCGGCCGGCGACTGACGCCCGGAGCGATGCGTGATCTTCCGACGGCCGTGAAAGAACCCGTTGCGATGTTTCGGGGAATCGTGCGCCTGATTCTCCTGGCGGCCATGCTTCTGTTCTGTGCCGCCCCGGCCGTCGCCGTCGGTATGCGCGACATCGCCGCTGCGCTCGAAGCCAACCCGAGGGACGTGGCGGCCCTGAACGCCTGGGGCATCGAGCAGGCCAAGGCGGGCGACCTGATCGGCGCGATCCGCACCTGGCGGCATGCGCTTGATATAGCGCCTGATTATGTTCACTTTTATAATAATATCGGAAGCGCCCTGCGGCGCCTCGGATATGCCGCCGAGTCGCTCGCGTGGTACCAGGCCAGCCTGCGCGTCCAGCCGACCTACTGGACCTGGTATAACCTGGGCCTGCTTCACGAGGACGGAAAGCGGCGCGAAGACGCCCGGCGCGCCTATCACGAGGCCCTGAGACTGTGCCCGTCGTTCAGTCAGGCCGAAGAACGTCTGTGGCGGCTGAACCGCGCGTTCGACGATGTTCGGGCGAAGGTCCCCACCACGGTGAATCTGCCTCCGGTCACGCCGGATGCCCCCGCGAAGCCTGTTCTCGAGCCGGTATCCGTTGCGGTCGCGAAGCGGCCGTCACCGGCGCCTGCGTCACCTTCGCCTGAGAAGCGGGGCCACGGGAAGACGCAACGAGCAATACCGGAGAAGACAGAGTCATCCGAAGAGCCTGAAGAGGCGGAACCCGCGGAAGAGCGCGAAGCGCCGCAGATGTACCAGCATCCCCTCCCGGGAGATTCCGGCGGCCAGGTGTTCGTGACGTTCGACGGGGGAGCCGACGCCGACGGTGTCGATGCGATCCTCGGGGCGCTGAAGGCGCGGGGGTTGAAAACGACCTTTTTCCTGACGGGCCAGTGGGTGACATCCTACCCGGCGCTCGGCCGGAGGATTCTCGCCGACGGTCACGAGATCGCGAACCACAGCATGCGCCATCCGAACATGGCCGCCTGGGGGAAGGACAAGATCGCCGCCGAGCTGGAAAAGGCGGAACAGGCGATGCAGACGGTGCTGGGGCGGCGATTCGCGCCGTTCTTCCGGTTCCCCTTCGGGGCGCAGAACCGGCGGGTGGAGGCGATCGTCGAGGAACTCGGCTACAAGCCGGTCTACTGGAACATCGACACCCTCGACTGGAAAGAGCCCTCCGTGGCCTCGATCCAGCAGAAGGTGCGTTCGCGGGTGCGGCGCGGCTCCGTCATTCTCATGCACGTGGGCAGCAAAACCGGGGCGAAAGCCCTGCCGAGGATGCTCGACGAGTTGCTGGGCCGCGGCTTCCGGCCGGGCCGCCTGTCGGATCTCGACCCCGCCGGCATCGCGGCGCTTCCGCGCGGTTAGCCGCGCATCTTCAGGCTTTTCTCGTCGACCTTCGACTCGGCGAGAAGGCGGATCGCTTCTTCCGGGGTGTTCGCCACCGAGAACAGCGACATGTGCTCGGCCCGGATCGTGCGGCACTCGATGCCGTGTTTCAGAAGACTGATGAGAGGATTATAATATCCATCGGTATTCATCAGCACGATCGGCTTCGCATGGCGGCCGAGCTGCTTGTTGACCAGCGTGTCGAACAGCTCGTCGAGAGTTCCCATGCCGCCCGGCAGGACGATGAAGCCGCCCGAGCGCTCGATCATCTTCGATTTGCGGGCCGCCATGTCGGGGACGACGACGGTTTCGTCCTGTCCGTCGGCGTTGCCGATGCCGTGCGCGAGCATGAACTCCGGCACGATGCCTATGACGCGGCCGCCCGCCGTCTTGTGGGCGTCTGCGACGACCTTCATGAGGCCGCAGGTGGTGCCGCCGTAGACCAGGTCGAGGCCGTTTTCGGCGAGAAGCGTGCCGACCCTGCGGCCTTCATCGCGGATACGGTCGGAAACGTCGGCACTCGAGGCGCAGTAAATGCAAATGGCGGAAGGTTTCAGATGCTTTGTCATGAAGAGAGATCATACAGGCGCGCTTCCCGGCTGTCAAAACGTGCCTGCTCTCGAACGACGACGCAGCCGGTTCTTGCCAGAGGGGGCGCGGGCCCGTATAATGGCGGCTGATCCGAACACCGATTCCAGACAGAGCACGACGACAGGAGCAGACCATGGCAGATCTCGATACCATCATTTCCCTGTGCAAGCGCCGCGGATTTCTTTTCCAGGGCAGCGACCAGTACGGCGGCCTCCAGGGCACGTGGGACTACGGCCCGCTCGGGGTCGAACTGAAGAACAACGTGAAGCGGGCCTGGTGGCGCCGCATGGTCTACGAGCGCGACGACATGGAAGGCCTCGACTGCTCCATTCTCATGAACCGCCTCGTTCTCAAATACAGCGGCCATGAGGACACGTTCTCCGACCCGATGGTCGACTGCCGCAAGTGCAAGCGCCGGTTCCGCGCCGACCAGGTCGACCCGAACGAGAAGTGCGCCGAGGGCGGCGCCCACGACCTGACCGAGCCGCGGCCGTTCAACCTGATGTTCAAGACCACCGTCGGCCCCGTCGCCGACGACTCGAACATCGCCTACCTGCGGCCCGAGACGGCCCAGGGCATCTTCGTGAACTTCAAGAACGTGCTCGACTCGACGAACCGCAAGGTGCCGTTCGGCATCGCCCAGATCGGAAAGGCGTTCCGCAACGAGATCACCCCGAAGAACTTCATCTTCCGCGTGCGCGAGTTCGAGCAGATGGAGATCGAGTTCTTCGTGAAGCCCGGCTCCGACATGGAATGGCACGAAAAGTGGGTCGAGGAGCGGTTCAACTGGTATGTTCAGCTCGGCATCAACCCGACCAACCTGCGCAAGCTGGCGCAGAAGCCGGAAGAGCTGGCCCACTACGCGAAGGCCACGACCGACATCCTGTACCGCTTCTTCCCCGAACGGCCCGACGAGGCCAGGCAGTTCGACGAGGTCGAGGGCGTCGCGAACCGCACGTCGTTCGATCTCACCTGCCACAGCAAGGGCGGCAAGCTCGTGCTGAAGGACGGCCGGGAGATTCCGAACGAGCACGCGGTCAACAAGCTGACCTGGTTCGACCACGAGACGAACCAGCATATCGTGCCGTATATCATCGAGCCGTCGGCCGGCGTCGACCGCGCCACGCTCGCCTTCCTGATGGATTCGTATGTCGAGGAGACGGTGAACGACGACAAGCGCGTCGTGCTGCGCCTGCACCCCGAGCTGGCCCCCATCAAGGTCGCCGTGCTGCCGCTCAAGAAGAACCACGACGGCATCGTCTCGACGGCCAAGGAGATCAAGAAGAGCCTGATGCGCTTCGGCTGGCGCACCGTCTATGACGACACGGCAGGCATCGGCAAGCTGTACCGCCGGCAGGACGAGGTCGGCACGCCGTTCTGCATCACCGTCGACTTCCAGACCCTCGAAGACAAGACGGTCACCGTGCGCGACCGCAACACCATGGCCCAGGACCGCGTCGCCATCGACCAGCTCCAGGCTTACCTGGCCCCCCGCCTCGGCGCCTGCTGAGCGGATCCGTTTCATGCGCGGCCGTCGCCCCTGTCGGGCGGCGGCCGTTTCTCGAAGCCGGAACCGGAATGATCCGCAGATGAACGCAGATTTTCGCAGAAGCCTGTTTCTTGGCGACGTGCTGGAAACGGCGTCGCGGCTTCCGAAGCGTGCGTTCCGGCTCGTCTACCTCGATCCGCCGTTCCTGACGGGGAAGGAGCGGGTCGGGACCCGGTCGGAATGGCGCTACCCGGATGCGTGGCCCGGCCGGCTTGCGTCGTATCTTCCCTGGCTTCATGAGCGGCTGGAGGCGGTTCTTCCACTTCTCGTTCCATCCGGGAGCCTGGTGCTGCATCTCGACTGGCGGACGGTTCATTATGCGAAGGTAATGCTGGACGAGCTGATGGGCGAGGATGCTTTCGTGAACGAGATCGTCTGGCATTACACCGGTGGCGGCCGCTCGAGGAGCAGGTTTTCAAACAAGCACGACACGATTCTCTGGTATGCGGCAGGCGGGAAGCCGTATTTCGATTCGGACGCGGTGCGGGTTCCCTACAAGGCCGACTCGGGCTTTCTGCTGCGGGGCGTGACGTCGAAAAGCGGGAAAAAATACCGGGCGCATCCGCTGGGAACGCCTGTCGACGATGTCTGGGACATCCCGATCATCAACCCCAACTCCCCTGAGCGATCGGGGTATCCGACGCAGAAGCCGCTGGCCCTTCTGGAGCGGATCGTGAGCGCCCTGAGCGCCCCGGGAGAAGCGGTCGCAGACCTGTGCTGCGGGAGCGGCACGACCCTCGTCGCGGCCGAACGACTCGGCAGAACGTGGGCGGGAGGCGACATTTCCCGTGGAGCCCTCGAGTGCGCCATGGAGCGGCTTTCCAATGCCGGCTGCATGAGAGAACGTATCGCGTGCCATTCTGATTGCAATCATCTATAGGGGCGGGTTATTGAGTCCTGCAGAATGAAAACCAACCGTTCGCCCTGAGCCTGTCGAAGGGCGAAATGAGGAACCATCGGCAAGTGGCTGTTCGTGCTTCGACAAGCTCAGCACGAACGGAGACACGAAACTGGTTTTTGATATGCAGGGCTCAATAACCCGCCCGGGCGATGCAGCGCCGGTGAAATTCGAATTCCGCGAATTCCCGGAACGGCATTTCGGGGGCGGAGAAGGATCGTGGTAGAATCGAAAGAACGATATCGGGTTCGTGACGAGCGAAGCCGGTCGAACAAGGAGGAGAGGACGCATGTCTGAAGCCCGCAAACGAATTCTGGCCATGCTTGCCGAGGGAAAGATCACCGTCGACCAGTCTGAGGAGCTGCTTGCGGCTCTCGAACGGGATGAAAAGCAGAAAACCGGTGCGCAGGAGCAGCCGGCTTCGTCGCCAACCCGCCCCCCGCTGGCGGAGGAGATCTCGAAATTCGCCGACAGCGTGCAGAAAACGATGCGCGACGCGATGCGCAAGATCGAGCCGCCCAGCCGGGAACTGAAGACGCGCATGAAGGAGTTCGGCGGCTGGATGCAGACGATGGTCGGGTCGGCCTTCAACGATTTTGCCCATATGCGCGGCCAGCCGCTCGACGGCGTCGAGATCGACGTCGATCTCACCGAGCCGGCCGCGGTTTCCTCGTGCCGCCGTTGCCGCATCGAGAACCTGTTCGGCTCCGTGCGGGTCCTCGAAGGCAGCGCATTTGCGCTGAAGGTGCGCGGCCGTATCAGCCGCTCGGCGCTGGGAACGACCACCCCCACGATCTGGTTCCGCGAGAACGCGGTCCGGATCGAACATGACACGGCCGTCATCGGCATCAGCCGCTCCGCGCCCGTGAAGGCGATTCTCGAGATGGAGTTGACGCTTCCGAAGGGTATTCACCTTGATATAGAAACCGATACGGCTTCCGTCAAGGTCGCCGGAGCGTTCACCGCCGGGCAGATCCAGACGATCAGCGGCGACGTCGCGCTGCGCCACGTCGAGTTCGAAGACGGCGGCGTCGACACCGTGAGCGGCGACATCTCCCTTGAAAGCGGCGCCGTTCGGGGCAAGCTGCGGACGACCTCGGGCAACGTGATTCTGAAAGGCGTTCGGCTCGCGAACGTGGGCATTCACAGCATTTCCGGCGACGTTCTGATCATCGACGCCGACGTCGGCGACGCGACGTCGGTGACGATCGAGACGACGTCGGGCGACGTGGCGGTCGAGCGGGCGCAGGGGCCCTGGAGCCGCATCGACGCCGGCACCCGCACCGGCAACATGGAGATCCGCTGGCAGGGCATCTCGAAACAGGCCGGCGGCGCCGGAACCGTCGCCGAATCCGGGACGGCCGGCGCCTCGTTCAACGTCCTCAGCACGAGCGGCGACATCACCTTCGCGTAAGTAAAAATAAATAATATCATACCATATACATCAGGAGATACATTTTGTGAGAAAATGCCTCATTGCGCTGTTGTGCGCTGCTCTTCCCCTGCTGGTCGCCTGTTCGGGCGGAGATCCCTTCAACCCATCCTCGGGAGTGAAATATAACGGTTACCGGTTCACGACGTATACGACCCCGGCAGACGTGCGCGCCATCGCGGGGAACGCGTCGTATCTCTTCGCAGGAACTGGGAGCGGTCTCTACCTCGGAAATCCGACGACGACCGAGCCGGGATTCGCCAGAGTGACCGCCGCTGGATTCCCGATTGACGCCGTGACGCAGAGCATCAACGCTCTTCTGCTCGAAGCGTCGGGCAGTCTCCTGATCGGCACGGACAACGGCCTCTACCGGTGGAATGCCGACGGCTCGATCGCGGCCGTCAACGGCTTTGCCGGTTTGAAAATCACGGCATTGGCCGAAAAAAAGACGTCAGCAGAAAAGATTCTCTGGGTCGGCCTGTCCGACGCAACGGCGGCGAAAACGATCGCGAGGCAAAAGGACGACGGCGCGTTCTCCTTCTACGGGAAAGCCGACGGAATGACGGCTTCCCGCACGACCATGATCTACTGCGATCCCGACTCGACCCTGACGATCGCCTGCGGAACCGGCGATGCGGCGGCAAACGGCCTGTTCCAGTTTGCCGAGTCCTCCGGGTTCACAAGGCTGACGACGCCGCTCGGCGGCGGGGCAAATTTCTTCACGAAGAAGAGCGACGTCTGGTATGCGGGCGGGAACGGTGCCGGGATCGTGTATAAGTCTGGCACGAATGACTGGGCCCAGTTGGCGACCGGATTCACTCCCTTCGGCATGGTCGACCGGGTTGCCGATGTCTACAGAGAAACATGGGTTCCCACGAACGCCGGGTTGATGCTATATCTTGACATGGGAGAACCCACCACCTTCAACCTTGCGAATCGCCTGACGATCAACACTTGCGGCGACGTCGAGGTCGCCCATGGAAATGTGTGGATCGCCCATCCCGCCTCGGGGACCGTGAACGGCGGCATCAGTCGGGCCGTCTTTACCGGCGAGTAAACATGCGGTGACCGGCCCCGCGATCCGGATTCCGGAGCTGGTCATGTGCCATCATCGACGGGGGGCATACATGGATACCGTATCAGCCATTCTCTTTGTACTCGTCATCACCGTGCTGTTCACGATCGGCGCCAAGATCGGGCTGTATTTCAAGAATCGCGAGATCGCGATGATCCGCGAGCAGTCGGAACGCGAGCTGAAAGCCGTGAAATCGGAACATGAGGGCGCCCGCGCCAGCCTGTCGGAAGACCTCTACAAGCAGTCGAAACGCATCGAGGAGTCGTTCAAGCAGAAACTCGACGAGAAGGACGAGCAGATCCGTTCGCTGCTGGCCGAACTCGAGTCGCTGAAAGCCTGGAAGCAGGAGATGGGGCTCAAGTTTGCCGAGTTCAAGGGCGCTTCCCAGGGAAACCCGCAGATGCTCATCTACAAGCTTCTCGAACATAATCAGAAGCTGAACGCTGCGCTCGTCTCGAAATGGAGCACCGTCGAAAAGCAACTCTCCGACGATCTGAAGCGCACGATCGACCAGCTCGGGAAGATGTTCGCCGAAGCCGAAGCCCTGCACCGCGACGGTCTCGAAATCATCTCGATCTACGAATCTCGCCTTCCCGAAGAGATGAAACGCCAGGTGCGCGAGGAGATGCTCAAACTGCCCGGCGGATCGGGCGCTCCGCAGCTTCCAAACGGCTGAAACTACGGCTCATTCCGGTATTCCGGGGAGTTTCGGCGAGCGGGGCCGTTTCGGAGGCCACGGAGCGGAAGGCGACCCGGGCGGGGGCGGAGCGAGAACGTCGCGCAGCACGGCGCGCACGCTTCGGCCGAGTCCGGGAGATTCCGAGGCCCTCGGCCCCGCGACGTTCAGCACGGCCGGGCGTATGTTCCGAAGCCATTCGAGAATCTCGATCCGCGCGACCGGCAGGCGCTGTATCGAGAAATCGATCACGAGGCAGGGACGTTTCATCCGTTCGGCGAGACGGATCGTCAGCAGGGTTCCGCCCGACGGTTCGCCCCGTGTGATCACCAGCGTCGCATCCGAGTCGCGGATATTCTGTCTCGTTCGCTGAGGGTATGCTGCCGCTTCCGTCTCGACGAGCGGATACCGGGCCGGGATGGGTCCGCTGGCGCTGCGCCTGCCGGCGGGACACCAGCCGCCCGCCGGAATGCCGAGCTCGAGGGCGACGTCGAGCGCCGCACGGTCGACGCCGGTCTGCCCTCCAGATATGAGTCGTGATACTATATATGAGCAGATATGCAAAGGTTCGGCCATGTGTTTTCTCCGGCGAGACGTCGTCTCATAACGGTGTCGCCACGGGACATGATACGCCGGCTCCCTGTCGCATGTCGCAACATCTCGGACGTCACAACCGCTGAAGGAGGTTTTCAGGCGATGGCGAGGCGATAGTCGAAAATGCGGTCGGGCCACTGGCCTCTGTCGAGGGGGGGGAGCCCGAGGCGCTCGAAGAGCTGATTCAGCAGGTCGAGGCGGTCGGGATGGCATGCCGTCATGCGATGCCACAGGTCGCTTCTCGTTTCGGGTTCGGCGGTCAGAAACAACTCGCAGGCCAGTTCCTCCGATTCACATGAAACAATGGTGTCGAGGGTGTGGTGGGCTGTCCGGGCGGCAAATTCGTCTCCGCGTGCGAGGCCGGTCACAACCCAGAGGTCGTGCGGACAGAGATCGACTTTCTGCCTCTGAGGACAGTCCTGACACGCGTGAACGGCTTCGGCAGAAGCGTTCCCGACGGTGTCGACCGTCATCCCCGGGCGCGGGCAATTGGGTGAAAGACAGACGAACAGGCCTTCGGGCAGAGATGGGCGGGTGTACCCGGTTCCCCCGGCGGCGGCTGGTCGGCCACCGTTCGGCCGGGATTGCGGTCGCAGGGGACACTGAGCGCAGCACATCATGATCGAAACCTCCTTCAGGCGTTCATCGAGCCGGCAGTTGCACGTACGGATATGTTCCAGGGCTGGGGCGGTTCGCGGTCGGGCGGGAAGAGAAATCTTCCGGCGTAGGGGTTGGCATACAGGGCTTCCATATACGCTTCTTCGCGTGAGCCAAGCCCCTGGAGGGAGGGAACGGGAGAAAGGCCTGCCGCGGCGAATACGGGATTGAGCATCCAGAGGACGCGCGGCTGAAACTCGTGAAGGCGCTTCCAGAAGGTGCGGCGCAGTTCAGGGGTGGCGGCATGGAGGAGCGACAGGAGGAGCGGCCGGTCGCGCCGGAGGCAGGCGGTTTCGAAGGTGTGTTCCGCGAGCCGGATCGCGAGGGGGTGCTCCTGGTAGAGGCGGCTGATGACGAACTGATCCTGGAAACACCGCTCCCGCACCGTGAGGGCGCAGTATCCGTCGCGGCACTGGTGGCCGGATGCGGAACAGACCGGGTTCGGACAGCGCTCGATGGCGTTTCCAAGGGTCGGGTGAAACGGGCACTCGTTGCAGCACATCATGTCGTTTATCCTCCGTTCGGCGGTCGTCACCCATACATCAACCGGCCGGCGGGGTCGGGGAAAAAAAAGATGAAAAAATCTTTTGGCAGCCGCTATACTTTATTCACATAACGCTCGAGGTGAGGATCATGCGGGATGCGACGCTCGAACAGGCGTTGTCTTCGTTTCTTGCCGCGCCGGAACGCGGCGTCGACGAGCTGCTGAGCGCGTTCGGGCCTTTCGTGATGGACCAGGCGCGGTTCTGGCAGAGATCGTCCCTGACGTTCACCGACCGATGCAGGGAGATTCTGACCGAGCTCTTCCTGATCCTGATCGAGGACATCCGAGTCGAGAAAGTGAACCGGCCCGAGTCGGTGCTCTCGTATCTCAACCTGAGGTTGCGGCGCCTGACCCGCCCGGCGCAGTCGCGAACGACCCCCTTCGGTCTCGCCGATGACCTGCCCGACAGCGGGAGGTGTGGGTTCACCCCCCTGCGGCTCGAGATCGTTCGGGAACTCGCCGAGTGTACCCGGTCGGCGCTCGTGAATGATCCGCACGAGGCGACGCGCCTGCTGGAGTTCCTGTTCATCCACATCGCCCCCGACCTGGCTTCCGCCTCCCGGTTCCTGGCCGTCGCGGCGGGGGCTGAGGCCGAGTCGCGCATCGAGGCGGACAAGAAGAGGCACCAGGCGTTCACCAGGCAGCTGCGAAGCAGGTTCGAGTCGATGAAAAGCGGTGACTGGCGCGATGTGTCGAACTGGTCGGGCGGTGAGCGGAGTCATCTCGCGTGGCGTCTGATCAGTTTCACCCGGCACGAGCGGTCGACGATGGGCGAGCTTCTTGCCGCTGCGCTGGAAGAATGGCGCGACGATCAGCAGCCGTATCGGCATGAGGAGTCCCGCGCCGCTCTCGTGGCTCCGGCGATCGGTTCCCTCGCGGGACTGTATCCGCCCCGCGCCAGCACAAGCCCGCATGCGGCCAGCGAAGCCGCCGCGGCATACGGGGAAGCAACGGACTTCGACCCGTTGCTGCTGCTGCTCGTTCCCAACCGGCCATTCAGCGTGGGAACGGCCGGATACCGACCCGTGAATCTCCGCCAGGAAGCCGGCTCGTATGCCGTCGAGAAGCCCTCCGTCGCCGACGGAGCCGAGAACGGGGAAAGCGCGGCCCAGGCGTATCTCGAAGCGGCGGATGCCGTCCGATCCTGGTTCGCGAGCGTCGCCGACACCCTGGGAAGGCGCTGAAGATGCCGAATGGGCGACAGGAGCGCATTCGGTGAGGGCCGGCAATTGCGGCTGCGGAAGCCTTCTCCTCGCCCTGATTCTCCTGCCGGTCATCACGGCGCACCCGCTGCTCGGTCTGATCATCCTGTTCTTTCTGCTTTCGTCGAAAAAATGATCGTCCCCTGATGCTTCGCGGAGCGGCGGAAGGTGATACAATACCCCTTCCCCCGGCCGGGTGGAAAAACGTTTTCAGGAAAAATCCCGAACCATGTCAATAATAGCCGGCAGTATTGTTGAATTCGACAGCAAAGAACGCACCCCCACGATGGGTGTCGTCCTGTCGGTTTCCGCGAAGGGCGTCAGGGTGCTTCTCCTCAACCGCAAGGAAACGACGGTCACCGAGCGGAGCATCCTTCATTCCGGCGGCCCGTCGCGGGTCGGCATCTTCGACACGGACGCCGCGTTCGAGGGCGCCCAGCGCATCGACCGGAAGCGGTCGGAACTGGCCGCCGGCATCGATCTTGCCGGGCTGCACTCCCTGCTTGCCGAAGATCAGCGGCCCTACGCGCTTCGCGAGCTCGCCGAGTTCCTGGCCAGCCCGGCCGACGACGATCTCGAGGCGGCGGTTCTTCGAAGACTGCATGCCGACCCTTGGTATTTCAAGGCGCGCAAGGAAGGCTGGGTCCCGGTTCCGGTCGAGGAGGCCGAGGCGGCCGTCGCGCGCGAGAAAAAGCGGCTCGAGCAGGAGCGGGAGGATGACGAGTTGGTTGCCGCCCTGAAACAGGCGCCCAAATCCGGACACCCCCTTCCGGAAAACGTCGCCGCGGTCGTCGACCACCTCGTGAGCGCCGCGGTGTTCGGAAGCGAGGCGCCCGTCCCGAAAAAACTGTGGGATCTGCTGGAACGGGCCGGCATCGCTCAAGACCGCAAGCTGTTCGCCTATCTCGTGCGCATCGGCGTGTTCGAGCCCGACGAGCACCTGCTGTTGCGGAAATATCGCATTCCGACAGCGTTCCCGGAGGAAATCCTCGCGGCGGCCGGGAAAATCGCCGCCCGGCCGGTTGATCCGGCGAACCGCCGCGACCGTCGCGGCGTTCCGACCTGGGCCATCGACTCGGAGGGAACGCGGGACCGCGACGACGCGTTTTCGATCTCGCCGGACAAGGACGACGGACTCGTTCTCGAGGTGCATATCGCCGATCCCGCGGCGGTCATCGCGCCCGGGTCGCCGCTCGAGCACGAAGCGTGCAGACGCGGGGCGACGCTGTATCTTCCTGACGGCAACATTCCGATGCTACCACCGGTCCTTTCGGAAGAGTCGCTCGGCCTCAATCAGGACGCGGATCGCCTCGCGCTCACGGTGCGGATGCACTTCGGCCCAGGCGGGGAGACGATCCATTCGGTGATCGAGGAGACCGTGATCCGGGTCACGCATGCGACTGATTATATATCAGCCGATAAATTATACGCTGCCGGCAACGGCGACCTCGACGCGGCTGTTCGGCTTGCAGGCCTGCTGCGCGCGCGTCGGCGGCGAGACGGCGCGCTCGTCTTCGAGCGCCAGCCCGAGCGCAAGATCAGCCTCGACGGCGACCTCGTCAAGCTGGGCTGGCGGCCGGCGAACAGCCCGACCCAGGACATGGTGGCCGAGTTCATGATCTGGGCGAACCACGTCGCGGCGGCCTGGTGCCGGGACAGGGAGATCGCGTGCCTGTACCGCATCCAGGACGCTCCCGAGGAGCAGGTCGAGGTGCCCGAAATGTTCGAGCCGGTCGCCTTCTTCACGGCTCTCAGAAAATTCAAGAAAACCGTCGTGACCGTCCAGTCCGGGAAGCATTGCGCGCTCGGCATCGAACCGTACTGCCAGATCACCTCGCCGCTTCGCCGATACGGGGATCTCCTGCTGCACCGGCAGATCAAGTCGGTCCTGGCCGGCGCCGCCGCGCCCCTCGACCGGGAGGGGCTCGAACAGGCGGCCATGATGGCAGAAGAAGCGGTGCGCACGAGCGAAGAGGTCATGAAACATCGCGAGTGGTATTATCTGCTGAAGTATCTGAAGCAGGAGCAGGCCGCCGGCCGCGATACGTCTCCCGGCGTCGTCGTCGACGTCGGAAACAACGATCTGACGGTGTATGTCGAGCGTACGGCCGACTTTCGTCATGCGAGAAAGCCTGCGTTCGACGTGATGCCGGGACAACGGCTGACCGTGAGGTTCCGGCAGATCGACCCGTTCGACGGCGTCCTCCGGCTCGACCTGGAACAGGCGCATGAGCATCCCTGAACCTTCCGGCGAGCGCCGACGCACATCCCCGATGCTCGCTCTCACCCTGGGCGACCCGTGCGGCATCGGGCCGGAAATCGCCGCGAAAGCCCTCCCGGACCTCCCGACCGGCATCGCCGGCAGGCTCATCGTCGTCGGATCGCGTGCCGCGATCGAGGCGGCGCATCGCGCCGCGGGCCTGGCCGTTCCGCGCTGGGTTCCCGTCGATGCCGCCGGGGCCTTCGATCCGGACGCTCCCGGCGTCAAGCTTCTCGATACCGGGCATCCCGGCCCGTTCAGGGCCGGCGCGATCTGCCGCGAGGGCGGGGAAGCCGCCGTCGCCGCCGTCGAGGCCGCGCACGCCCTGTGCGCAACCGGGATCTGCGCCGGCATGATCACGGGGCCGATCGGCAAGGAAGCCATCCGGTTGGCCGGTTCCCGCTTTTCGGGGCATACCGACATGTTGTGCGCGCTCGCCGACGTCGCCGATACCCGCATGGCGATGGTCTGGGGACGGTTCCGCGTCGCCATGACGACTCTGCACGTCGCCTGGCGCGACGTTCCGGCGCTGCTCACCGTCGATTCGGTGTACGAGACGATCAGGCTTGCGCACGAGGCCGTTGCGACGAGGCGGACCCCGCATCCGCTCATCCGCGTCGCGGGACTGAATCCGCATGCCGGGGAACACGGCCTGTTCGGCGACGAGGAGCGGATATCAATAATACCAGCTATAGAAAAATTTCGTTTCCTCAACCCGAGCGTCGAAGGCCCCGTTCCCGCCGACAGCCTCTTCAAGGCCGAATACCGGCGAACGACCGCGTATTTCGTCGCGCAGACCCACGACCAGGGCCTGATCGCGATCAAGGCGCTCGGCGGCATCCGGTGCGTGAACGTGACGCTCGGCCTGCCATACGTGCGCACCTCCGTCGGGCACGGCACCGCCTACGACATCGCCGGCCGCGGCGTCGCCGACCCCCGCGGCCTCGTCGCCGCGATCCGGGAGGCGGTGCGGTTGACGGCGCCCCGCGGAGCCCGCGCCCGACCCTCCGGGGAACAGCGGTTGCGATGACGCTGTTCGACGGGTTCGTCTTCCTCCTGCTCCTGGGCGGTTCGGCATTCTTTTCGGGGTCCGAAACCGCGCTGACATCGGTCTCCGACGTCGGTCTGGCGCCGCTGGCCGAAAAAGGGAACCGGCGGGCGGCCATGGCGCTCTCGTTGATCGCCTCCCGCGGCACGGTCATCGGGGCCCTGCTGATCGGCAACAACATCGTGAACACCCTGCTGGCCGTCTATGCGGCGACGGTCTTCGACGCGATGATCCTGAACTCGCCCCTTCCGGCATGGTCGGCGCCGGTCGCGGCGTCCGTCCTCTCGATCACCGTCCTGCTGATCGGCGGCGAGGTGATTCCGAAAAATATCGCCATTCGGTTCAGCGAGCGGATCACTCTCTGGATCGCGTATCCCTGCCACTACCTCGTCAAGCTGCTGACGCCGCTCCTGGCGATCCTGAATCTCGCGAACCGCCTGGTGCTTTTTGTCATCGGAACACCGCAGAATCGCACGGGGCCTTCCGCCGACGAGCTCCTCGCCCTGGTGAGAATGAGCCAGAAGGCGGGCGTCATCGATCCCATGGAGCGCGAATTGATCGGCCGGTCGATGTTCCTGAACGAGACGATGGCGCGGGAGATCATGATCCACCGGACCCAGATGTGCGCGATTTCGGAAACGGCTTCGCTGGAAGAAGCTCGTGATATATATACAAAAGAATTATATTCGCGCCTGCCGGTGTTCCGCGAAAGCCTCGATCAGATCGTCGGCATTCTCAACATCAAGGAAGTCGTTCGATTCGATCATCTGCGCGGATCGTTCCGGATCCCCGACGTGATGAGCCCGCCGCTCTTCTTTCCCGAGACCGCCCGGATCGGAGGCATTTTCGACAAGATGCGGCAGAGCCGGACGCACCTCGCGGTGGTGGTCGACGAGTTCGGCACGACGTCCGGCATCATCACGCTCGAAGACATCGTCGAGCAGATTTTCGGAGAGATCAGCGACGAATACGACCAGGGCGCCGCCCGTATCCGCTGGGTGAACCCGAGGGTGTTCGAGGCCGAAGGGCGGACGGGGATATCGGAAATCCAGGCCGAACTGAAGAAGAAAAAGCTTCCCCCGCTGAGCGAGACGCTGTGCGAAGACGTCGAAACCCTCGCGGGGATCGCCCTCCGGCAGACAGGGCGCATTCCGGCCTCCGGAGAGGTTTTCGCGGTCGACGGATTCAGGTTCCATATTCGCAAGGCGACGGGGCAGAAAATTCAGGTGATGTCGGTGCGGGTTCCCGAACCCGAGCCGGAAAAGAGCCCTGAGAGCGATCGCGGCGACGCCGATACGCCCTCTGGAAACGGCGCCTGATGCCACACCGGTGAAAAATGCGTAACCCTATGGCCAGCCTGGTTCAGGGAAGTGTCCGCGCGACATTGTTTCGCACGGCTTTCCCCATGCTGGCCGGCACCTTCGCGATGACTGCCTACAACTTCGCCGACACCTGGTTCGTGGCCAGGCTCGGAACGCTGCCGCTCGCCGCGATGGGGTTCACGTTTCCCGTCGTCATGCTGCTGACCTTCACGGCGGGCGGCATCGGCACGGGGGTCACGACGCTGACGTCGCACGCGCTGGGCCGCCAGGACCGGGAGACGGCATCCAGGCTGGTTTCGCACGGGGTTCTTCTGACCATGCTCGTCGCGGGCGCGCTGGCGGTTGCAGGCTATCTGAGCATCGTGCCCGTCTTCACGCGACTCGGGGCTGATGCCGCGACGCTGCCGCTCATCGGCGAATACATGCGCACGTGGTATCTCGGCGCCGTGACGATGGCGCTTCCCATGATGGGAAACGGCATTCTCATCTCGCTCGGCGATTCAAAAGCCGCGAGCAGCTTCATGCTCCTGGGACCGGCGCTCAATGTCGTTCTCGATCCGATCATGATCTTCGGACTTTTCGGATGCCCTGCTCTGGGAATATTCGGCGCCTCTCTCGCCACCGTCCTTTCGCAGCTTGCTTCGACCGTATGGCTCTTTCATCTGCTGTCCGTGAAACACCACCTTCTCGATTTCGGGCTCTGGAAGGGTGGCGGAGTTCTCGCCTCGTGGAGGCAGATTCTTGGTTTCGCCGTTCCGAGCATCATCAGCATGATGCTCATGCCCGTCTCGTCGGCCGTCATCACCGGGCTCATCAGCCGTTTCGGGAACGAGGCGGTCGCCGCCTGCGGCGCCGCGAGTCGCATCGAGATGTTCGCGTTCGTCATTCCCATGGCGCTCGGAATCTCGCTGACCCCCTTCGTCAGTCAGAATTTCGGCGCCCGCCGGCTGGACCGGATCATGGAGGCGAAGAGCCTGTCGACGCGGTTTGCTCTGGCATATGGTGCGATCGTTGCGGCGATCTTCAGCCTCGGAGCTCCGCTGATCGCCGCTTTCTTCACCGATGACCCGAAAGTGGCGGGAATCCTGATCTCCTACGTGCGCATTATCGCCTGGGGCTACGGCATGATGGAGGTCCACCGATATTGCGGCTTCATCCTCACGGGCATGCATCGTCCCGCCTCGGCGACGGCGCTGAACGCCCTCCGAATCCTCGTGTTGCTTCTGCCGTTGTCGTTTGTCGGGGCGTGGTACGGCGGCGTCCGCGGCGTTTTTGCGGGGCGCCTGGCGACCGACCTGGTCGTCGGGAGTGTCGGGCTGTTCTGGGTGACGAGGATCGTTCGTTCCGTGCAGCCGAGGATTGCATAAATCATGTAACGCCCCCGGCGGGTGGCATGGCGTGAAAGGGCGGTCCGATGCCGCCCGGCGGCCTGGACAACAGCTGCGACTTGCCGGTAACGCCCGAGGGAGCCGATACTGGGGAGAGAGATTTTGATATCTGGAGGCACCCATGAGGACACTCGTTCGTTTTCTTCTGCTGGTAACCGTCTGCCTGTTCCTGCTTCCTGCGATCGCCGGGGCCGAGACGCTCACGCAGAACTTCGACCACAAGCTCGGCATGAACCAGGCCGCGCAGAGCTGGGAACACCGCATCGACCTTCCCGACGCGATGGCCCAAAAAGGCATGTCCTTCTTCCGGCGCTCGCTGACCCTGAGCGGCAAGCTCGTGATCGAGCGGGAAGAACTGACCCCGACCTACTACTACGTCCGCGTCCATCTGCCGAAAGCCGTGTTCGGAAGCAAGGGCACGCTGAACGTCCGGCTCGAAGCCGTCGAGAATATGCCCCCCTGCGCGCCGGTGGCCCGCCCGACCGGCCTTGCGCTCGCGAAGAACAGCGACCCGACCGCCCCGACCTTCACCTGGAGCGGTCTTGGGAAATACGCCGCCGTCACCCTGTACGACGTCACCGCGAACAAGACCGTCTTCGAGCGGATCGTGCTCAATACCCGCTCCTGCGAGATGGATGAAGGCCGACTTCCGATCGATCATCACTACAAATGGGCCGTGTGCGAAAGCGACGAATGCGCCCGCTATTCTCCCGAAGCGCAGGCGGGTTTCCGCCTGGAACTCCGCACCGAGCGCTGCTGGACATGCAACGGGTACGGCTGGGTTCGCTGCAACACCTGCAACGGAACGGGCATCATCGTCGTCCAGGGCCAGAACGGCCAGCCGATTCAGACGCTGTGCAACTGGTGCCGCGGAACCGGCCGCCAGACCTGCAATATCTGCCTCGGCTCCGGCCGCGTCGAACGTCCGATCGCCATTCCCGAGTAGACGCCGTGACGAACCGCGGAGTCGCAGAGACGACGCATAGAGAAATACGTATATAAAACACGTCTGAAGCAGGCCGGCCCCCGGTGAAAACCGGGGGCCGACTCTTTGGCGGTATGGTATGCTGGGCTCCATTTCCGCAGGCGGCCCGAACTGCGGTATCGGGAGAAACGATATGACGTTCGAAGATGTGGCGAAAGAGCTGGAACTCCTGTTCCCCGACTGTTTCCAGGAACTCGAAGAGGCCGAGTTCAAGGAATTGCGCTCGATGGATTTCCCGGACGAGCTGAAAAAGTTCTATCGAAAGCACGACCCCGTGGAGTCCCTGGACGTCGGACGGTTCAGGCTGCTGCCTCTGAAAGATCTCATCGATCTCAACGTCTGGGACGAATATGGCGAATCATTCTATCGGCTTGGCCTGAGCATCGTCGGCGAGTCGGCAGACGGAAGCCTGTACTGCCTCGACATGGCCGGCGAGAATGCTTTGGGCGGCAACGACGTGCTGCTTGCCTCGCGCGAAATCGACATGGCGGCGGCCGACCTGAAAAAGGCGAGATCGAAACTGAAGTTCCAGGCCTCGAGTCTCGGGGAGCTGCTCGCCAAAGAAATCGCCTTCTGCCGGAAGAAGAAAGCCGTCCGGGGATGAGCCCACGCATGTTGTGCTGAAACGCGCCGGGGGCGGTCCGATCGGACCGCCCCCGGCGTTGATGCGAGTGCTTTAGTAGTGGTACTGCAGCTGGCCTTCGAGCCGGTAGTCGTAGCCGAAGAACATGTCATTGCTGAGCGAGATCGGAGCTGCCAGCGTCAGGGCCATGCCTTCCTTCACGAAATACCGCAGGCCGAGCGTCAGATCGGTGCTGCGGCCGTTGTTGACCCGGTTGTAGGCGTTCACTTCACCCATGAACGAGAACGACTCGTTTGCGAGATACTCGAACCCAACGTTCACGAAGACGCCCTCGTGAGCGGTGTTCCCCGATCCGGCCTCGTAACCGCAGTTCAGGTGGAAGTTGCCGCCCTCCTTGCGCTTGGTCGAGACGCCGCCGAACAGCTCCCAGGCGTTGTCGTTCTCGGTGTTGCCGATCGCGCGGTCGTTTGTCGGGAAGATCGCGCCGAAGCCGAGACACGAGGCCATGTTTTCGTTCTGCGAGGAGAACTTGAGGCGGAGCGACGCATCGCCCATGCCCGAGTCGGTTCCGTCGCGGAAGTTGTAGGTGATCGGGGCGTAGATGTCGTAGGATTCAAATGGCAGCTGCATGCCGATCTCGAAGTCCTCAGCCGAGTAGGTGAGGGCGATCGGGAACTGGTAATAGTCGCCGTCTTCTCCGTTCACGAGGCGGGTGCCGTCGCGCTTGACGATCTTGTTCCAGATTACGCCGAACGCCGTCGAGAACTTGCCCTTGCCGAGGGGGTAGGCGGCGATGGTGTGCACCAGGCCCGTCATGCCGTCGAAGTTGACCATCCGCCGCGAATCATCGGTTTTCTTCTCGGTGCCCGGCAGAATGACCGGCGGCAGGCCCTTGTCCGAGTAGAGCACCTGGTCGTTGCCGCCCGTGACGGGGGGCAGCTGGAGGGCCGGCGGCGTGACGGTCCGCGTTTCGATGGCCGGCGGCGCATAGCTCCGTGCCGGGCGTTTCCGCTTCGTCACGGTCTTGCCGACGGAAGGAATCACGATCTTGCGGCCGACTTTCAACGCCGCGGGGTTGCTGATGCCGTTCGCGGCCGCAATCTTCTTCCAATACTTCGTCGAGCCGTAGAACTTGCGCGAAATCGAGCCGAGCGTGTCGCCTTTCCGGATCGTATAGCTTTGCGAGCCGCCGGAATCGCCGGAGGAAGCGGTGGGGGCGGCATCATCCTCTTCCATGCCGTCGGCCTCGATCGAAGCGTCGTAGCCGCCCTCGCCGGAGACGAACGCGATCGTTTCGTCCGAGGAATCGTCGTTGCCGCCGATTCCCACGGAGGAAGGATCGATGAGAGGGACGTCGCGCCCGGGCGGGGCCGTCGATACGACGTCCAGATCGTATGCGTCGGGGTATTCCTGCGCCGCCAGGGGCGATGCCTGGAGGTGCAGGGCGAGAAGTCCGGAGAGCAGAATGACACTGAGCGTGCGGTTCTTCATGGAAGGCCGTTCCTTTCCGCATTGTCACCGGCGCGCCGCCGTCAGGGCATGGGACGCGTCGATCGATAGGTATCCGGATCAGGTATCGGCACAACGTCGTTGAATGTTGAGAGAGTTTCTTGCCTGAACCAGTCGTGCAGCAATTCTCACTATGCGTTCTAGAGCGAGTTTGCGCTTGACACCGGATCGATTTGATGTGTACACGTTCAATCCCGAACCTAGGTGCCCGCAGGGGAAGATCAACATAGGGAGCGGTTCTTCGAGATGGACGGAAGGAGATGCCAGAAATTCATCTTTATCACCCATTTTTCCCCTTTTCCTGCGGAGCCAGTGTTCTAGAGCCCAATCTCAAACCTGTCGCGAAGATGAGCTTGCAGAACAGCTTTCGAGCCACATCCCGACAGAGGTTCCCCTCAAAACCCGTACCAGAACGCTCACTGAGAATTGCTGCCAGTCGTGAGCTGCGTTTGACTGGATGGGGTGCGTATGCTAGAGTACGCTGATCCAAATAGCCTTCTGACAAAGGACGGCCCACGTGAAAAAAACGTTCGTCATCGACACCAATGTCATCCTTCACAGCCATCAGGCGTTGTTTTCCTTCAAGGACAACGATCTCGTCATTCCGCTCGGCGTCATCGAAGAACTCGACAGATTCAAGGGATTCAACGATGAGCGAGGCCGCGAAGCCCGGTCGGCGTCGCGCGAGCTCGATTCCCTGCGCCAGAAAGGGCGATTGTACGAGGGCATCCCGCTTCCCTCGGGCGGAAGCATCCAGGTCCTGCTCGACAGCGAGATGGAGATCCCGTACGGCTTCGACAAGGGCAAGGTCGACAATCGCATCCTGGCCTGCGCGCTCTTCCTCAAGAAGCAGGGCCGGCACGTCATTTTCGTCAGCAAGGACATCAACGCCCGCATCAAAGCCGATGCGCTCGGCGTCATTACCGAGGATTTCAAAACCAACAAGATCGATATCGACGAACTGTACACCGGCTGGCGGGAGCTGATTCTTCCGGCCAAGGAAATCGAGAAATTCCTGGCGGAAAAAACGCTGGAGTATGCCGGCGACGATCTGTATCTCAACGAGTTCGTGCTTCTGAAGGCCGCCGAGAACGAGAACAAGACGGCCCTCGGCAAGTTCTGCGGCCAGACGAAAAAGATCATCCCGCTGTATCATCAGAGCGCCCGGCCCTGGGGCGTCGAGCCGGCGAACCTTCAGCAGAAGTTCGCGACCGAGCTGCTGCTGTGCAACGAGATCAGCCTGGTGTCGCTCGTCGGGCGCGCCGGAACCGGAAAGACTCTCCTGGCGCTCGCCTGCGGCCTCCAGAAGACGATCGACGAGCACGTGTACCGCAAACTTCTCGTCAGCCGGCCGATCATGCCGCTCGGCAAGGATATCGGCTTCCTGCCCGGCTCGAAGGATGAAAAGCTGAGCCACTGGATGCAGCCGATCTTCGACAACCTCGAGTTCGTGATGGACAAGCTGTATAACAACTCCGACGACGTCGACAAGAAGATCAAGTTCCTGATCGAGTCGCAGAAGGTGCAGATCGAAGCCATCACCTACATCCGCGGCCGGAGCATTCCGAAGCAGTATCTGATCGTCGACGAGGCGCAGAACCTCACGCCGCACGAGGTGAAAACGATCGTCAGCCGCGCCGGCGACGGCACGAAAGTCGTTCTCACCGGCGATCCCTACCAGATCGACAACCCATACCTCGACAGCTCCTCGAACGGCCTGAACTTCATCATCGAGAAGTTCAAGAACAACGCCCTTTTCGGCCATATCATCCTCAACAAGTCGGAACGGTCGTCGCTGTCGGCGCTCGCGTCGGAACTGCTATGACCGTCGCGGAAGCGGCCGCCCGGCGATCCGGCCGTCGGCCTCACGTGTCTCGCGCGCCCCGCGTTCTGCGGCTGCGACGGGCACTGACGTTCGTCGAGATCATGATCGCCCTGGTCATCCTCGCGGTCGCTCTCCTGCCGGTTTTCAACATGATCCACAAAGGCACGGAGGATACCGATCTCACGGCATCGCAGGCTTTCGCGATCACCAAGGCCTCCGACGTACTGAACGCCGCGCTCGATAATATTCCTTTTGAAATACTACGCATGGGAAACCCTGGATATCTGAGCATCTCGGGCCTTCCCGCTTCCGAATATTCCAGATACGACGCGAACTGGCTCAAGGGAATCGCGCAGATGCTGTTCCCTGGCTCGACGGACGAGGGCGCCCGCGGATATCCGTGTCGGGGCATCGTCACCGATCCGCGTGGCATCAGTTATCTCGTGACGCTGTACGTCGAAGACCTCGCCGCCCTGCCTGCTCCCGCGGACGCGAAGCCGGAGCGCAAACAGATCGGTACGGGATTCCCCGTTTCCGCCCCGACCGATTTTTCGTCCGTGAACGAACTGACCTTTTCGTTCCTGCAGAACCCGGGGAGGCTGTCCGACCCGAAGTGGTTCCAGAAATACAACCTGTTCACCACGACCGCCCTGTCTCCCCGCTGGGAGACGGAGCTGACGGCCGACAAGAAGGGCGTTGCCCAGCCGGCCGACAACATCTATAAGGACGAAGGATACGACGCCGGCGACGATTCCCCGCGGTTCCTCAATCCCACGGCGGCCCGATACACGCAGCGGATGTCGAGCGAGAAGGTGAACTATACCGATGACGATACGTTCGCGTTCTGCACGATGAAGCGCCTGATCGTCGAGGTCCAGTGGAACATGGATAAGCGGAAATACAAGAGTCCCGATTCGGACGGTCCGGATATCCAGCGGATCCACCTGATCACGATGAAGGGAGACATCAACCGGTGACCACGAACCGCCGCGGCATGGCCATCGTCATCGCGCTGTTCTTCGCGTTCTGCCTGATGATCCTCGTTGCCTCGATGTTCTTCCAGCATCGCAACGTGGCCGGCCACAACCGGCTCAACCTCCAGAACCAGCAGGCCTTTTTCGCGGCCCGCGCGGCCATCCAGCATATCCTGCTCAAGGCGAAGCTCTTCCCGACGGAGTTCTACGACGCCGTCGAGTTCAGCCAGGGCAAAAACCCCCTCTGCGATTTCTCGGAAATCCTCGGAACCGATGCTCAGGGAAGGCAGGTATTCAAGCCCCTGCAGGGCTTCTCGGGCGTGTATTACCGCGTCCTGCCGAACGAGGAGCGCGACAAAAACGAGCGGCCGAAATTCTTCTACATGCAGCTGGAAGGCCGTGACGACACCTACATCCGCATGGGCAGCTTCTACAACCCCGACTACCGCTATCTGGCGCCGGGCATGGCGCAGGCCGACATGCGGCTCCGCTATGTCCAGCCCGTGAAGCCCGATCCGAGCTGGAGAGCAGGCAAGTATCTCGATTACTATATACGTGACTGCACCAACATGCTCAAGGACGGAAAACACATTCAGCCGGCGCTCGAGACGAACATCAGCCCGACGATCAACAACGCGAAGAGTTGGGCCCTCGGAAAAGGATCGGATGGATTTCCCTACACGATGTGTTATCGTGTCACAAAGGTGAATATCCACGCCATGAAGGAACTTCGCCGCTACAACGAGGAAGCGATCGAGATCGAGGTCGAGGGAAGCATCGTCGACTTCAAGGGCGCGCGCTTCACGCAAGTCCAGAAGAAAATCCAGAAGATCACGCGGTCCGGAAAATGACGAACATGCCTTGCCGCACGGGATCCGCGTCGCGCCGGGAATCGGCGTGTCGCGGGTTCACCCTGCTCGAGCTGATGATCGCCGTCGCGATCCTGTCCGTCTTCCTCATTTTTTCCTACAAGATCTTCATCGGAGGCTCGAAAACCGCGGGAAGAGCCCAGTGGACGAACTCGGCCGTCGACGAACTGCGCATTGCAACGGGGTTTCTCAGCAAGGAACTCAAGAGCACCTCATATCCGACAACGCTGCTCCAGGACGGCATCAGCGATCCGTCCGACAACTCCGACCCAGCGGTCGCGCGGAAATACTTCGTCAAGATCCTCGCGAACCACCAGGAAATAGCCGCGCCCGCCGCCGGTGCGAAGAAAAAGGTCCTGACCTGGGTTTCCTGCCAGCCGGAAAAGCCGCCCGCGGCGGGCGTCATGAAAGAATTCACCCTGTGGTTCGAGGGCCGGGAGAATACCCTGACCAGCGTCGGAGATCTCTCCGTCGAGATCGTCAACCGGAAATTCACGACGGCCGCCCCCCAGTATGCGAAATCCGGCCAGCTCAATCTTGTGGACGACGGACAACCGGGGAGGCAGACGCTCGTTCGCGATGTGGCCTGGATCAAATTCGAGGCCCCCGGCCCGCTCCCCTCGGGGGCGACGGAGTTCCAGCCGCTGAAAATTTCGATCCACTGCGTATATCCCAAAGATCCCAAAGCGTTCAAGGACAATTCGACGATGGCGACGCCCAACGTCGGCCTTGAAACGCTGCCGTAGAAAGTTGCAGAATCGGTTGACGACACATGGCAAAGCAATGGCATCAGCTTGAAAAACTCGATCACAAATCGCTGAAGAAGCTGCAGCAGGACCGCGAAAAGCAGGCCCTGCTGCAGAAACAGGAAGCCGACAAGAAGCGGATGTATATCATCGCCGCCTCCGTCGTCGTCGCCATCGTGTGCGGCCTCGTGTTCCTGTCGATCCTGCGGAACCGCGCGGCGGAAAAGGCATACAAGGAAGAACGCGACAAGATGTACGCCGTTTCCGTGGCGGAAGTGAAGGGCCCCGTCCTGGGCCGATCGATCGGAGACTGGGAAAAAATCGCTCCGAACTTCACCTTCAACGACGAGTACACGTTCAAGGCCGACAAGGGCGGCCAGTTGTCTGTCAAGCTGCAGCTCGACAACGTCGTGAAACTGGCCTCGATGTCCGAAATGACCGTCATGAAGGCGACGTTGCACGAGAAGGAGAACCGCGTCGTCAGGGAGTCGGTGAAGCTGAGCCGGGGCGAGCTCACGGCGGCGATCTCCCTCGACGGACGCGATCTGCTGGAGATCGAGTGCGGCGGTATCGTCGCCAAGGGCGCTTCCGGACTTTTCAAGGTGCTGTACAACCAGGCGAAAGGAACCGGCGAAGTCGTGGTGAAGAACGGTCTCGTCGAGGTCTACAGCAAGAAGAGCGCGAGTCGCCGGGTCAAGGTGTCCGGATTCTACAAGATTGTGTTCGATGCCAACCAGCTGGGAAATCCCACCCAGGCGAGCGTCATTCAGTACGACTGGCGCTGATGCGTTTCCATGATTCGCATCGTCAAAGCCCGCGTCCATAACCTCAAGGATCTGACGCTCGGCATTCCCCGCAATGCGCTGACCGTCATCACCGGTGTTTCCGGTTCCGGAAAGAGCTCGCTTGCGTTCGACACGATCCATGCCGAGGGGCAGCGGCGGTATATGGAGTCGCTTTCCTCCTACGCCCGCCAGTTCCTCCAGCAGATGGAAAAGCCGGATGTGGAAAGCATCGACGGGCTGTCGCCCACCATTGCGATCCAGCAGAAGACGACCTCGCGGAACCCGCGTTCGACGGTCGGCACCGTCACGGAGCTGTACGATTATTTCCGGCTTCTCTTCGCCGCCGTCGGCGAGCCTCACTGCCCCGAGTGCGGTGCGAAAGTCACCAGTTCGACCCCCGCCCAGATCGTCGACGTTCTGCTCGAATACCCGGCGGGAACCCGGCTGACGCTGCTCGCGCCGGTCGTGCGCGGCCGCAAGGGGGAATACCAGAAGGTGTTCGAGGAACTGCGCCGCGAGGGGTTTTCCCGGGTGCGCGTCGACGGGGAACTCCGTCTCCTTGAGGACGAACTTCCGCGGCTCGACGCGAAGCGCGCGCATACAATAGAAATAGCTATAGACAGGGTTTCCCTCTCCGGCGTTCGGGAAGAGGCTTCCCGGCTCAACGATGCCGTCGAACTGGCGTTCAAGATGGCCGACGGCCAGCTGGTCGTCGTTCTCGAGAAACCGGACGGACCGAAGGGCCAGGAGATCCTGTTCAGCGAGAAGCTCCGATGCGGGAGGTGCGAGATCAGCCTGCCCGAGATCAAGCCCCGGCTCTTCTCGTTCAACGCTCCCTACGGGGCCTGCACGCACTGTTCGGGGCTGGGCAGCCAGCTCGTCGTCGATCCCGACCTGTTCATTCCCGACCGGAGCGTGTCGCTTGCCGACGGCGCCCTCAAGGCGATGGGCACGGGCGAGGAGACGATTCTCGGCCACTGGCTCGACAGCCTGGCGAAGCATTACGGCTTTTCGCTGCACACCCCGGTCGAGAAGCTCCCGAAAAAAGTCATGGATATTCTGTTCAAGGGGTCGGGAACGGACGAAATCGAGGTGTTCTACGAGGGTCGCCGCATGTCGGCGACGTTCAAGAAGCCTTTCGAAGGAATCATTCCCATGTTCGAGCGGCGATACCGCGAAACGCCGTCGGACGAAGCCCGCGCCTGGTACGAGCGGTTCATGCGCGAGCTCCCGTGCCCCGGGTGCGCCGGGAAGCGCCTCTCCCCGGCCGCCCTTGCGGTGACCGTCGAGAACCTCAGCATTCACGGGCTGACCCAGATGTCGGTCGGGAGCCTGGTCCGGTTTTTCGAGAAGCTCGTTCTGACCGAGCGACAGGCGTTCATCTGCAAGAAGATCCTCGAGGAGATCCGCAGCCGGTTGCGGTTTCTGAACGACGTCGGCCTCGATTACCTGACGCTCGCGAGGCCGGCCCACACCCTGTCTGGGGGCGAGGCGCAGCGCATCCGCCTGGCGACGCAGATCGGATCGGCGCTGGTCGGCATCACATACGTGCTCGACGAGCCCAGCATCGGCTTGCATCCGCGCGACAACCGGCGTCTGATCGACACGCTCAAAAGCCTGCGCAGTCTCGGAAACACCGTGCTGGTCGTCGAGCACGATCACGAGATCATGCTCGAAGCCGATCACCTCGTCGACCTGGGGCCCGGGGCCGGAACCGAAGGCGGGCGACTCGTCGCGGAAGGGACTCCGGCCGAGGTCGCGGCCGACCGGGAGAGCCTCACGGGGCGTTTCCTGGCAGGCATCGAGCGAATTTCGCCGCCGGATACGCGGCGCGGGGGGAACGGGAAGACCCTGACGCTCAGAGGCGCACGACATAATAATTTGAAAGATATAGACGTCGAGTTCCCTCTCGGCCGGCTGATCGCGATCACCGGCGTCTCGGGCTCGGGCAAGTCCAGTCTCGTGACGGACACCCTGTATCCGCTGCTGTCGAACCGCCTCGTCAAGACCCATCTCGACGTTGGTGGGCATGCGGGACTCGACGGGCTCGAACATATAAATAAAGTGGTAAATATAGACCAGGATCCCATCGGCCGCACGCCGAGGTCGAACCCCTGCACCTATACCGGTCTCTTTTCCCCCATCCGCACCCTGTTCTCGCAGACCGTCGAAGCCCGCTCGCGAGGCTATACGCCGGGCAGATTCAGCTTCAACGTGAAGGGCGGCCGGTGCGAGGTCTGCGAGGGATCGGGGCAGATCCAGATCGAGATGCACTTCCTTCCCGACGTTTTCGTCACCTGCGAGGCCTGCAAAGGACTGCGGTTCAACGACGAGACGCTGAAGGTCCACTTCAAGGGGAAGAACATCGCCGACGTGCTCGCGATGACCGTGAACGACGCGCTCGCCTTCTTCGAGGCGCATTACGTCCTCAGACGCAAGCTCGAAACGCTCCGCGACGTCGGTCTCGGGTATATCACGCTCGGCCAGGCCAGCACCACGCTGTCCGGCGGCGAGGCGCAGCGCATCAAACTCGCGACCGAACTGTCCCGTATGGCGACAGGCCAGACGTTCTACATCCTCGACGAGCCGACGACGGGCCTTCACTTCCAGGACGTGCGGTGCCTGCTCGGGGTTCTGAGCCGCCTCGTGGAAAAGGGAAACACCGTGGTCGTCGTCGAGCACAACCTCGACGTCGTGAAAACGGCGGACTGGGTCATCGACCTCGGCCCCGAAGGCGGCGACGCCGGCGGCCGCATCATCGCCGCCGGCACGCCGGAGGACCTCGCCGCGAACCCGGCGTCCATGACCGGCCGCTTCCTGGCCGAGATTCTGGGCCCGGCGTCTTCACCCAGACCCAAAGCGGAAAAGCGCGGCCGCGGGAGCAGGTCCGTTGCCCGCTGACCGGCCGCCGACGCAGCATTCATCCCTCCTGGCGCGTCGACCGGATCTGATCGTTCTTGCAGCCTTCATCGCTGCCGTCGCAGCCGGCTCCTTGATGGGCCTCTTCCAGTGGGACACCGAAGCCTACTTCTGGGCCGGCCGGGCCTGGATGACCGGCGCCGATCCCTACGACCTGATGCTCCTGACGAAGATGACGGGAAAGCCACCCCTGCCGTTCGTCTACCCGCCGACGGTCTTGCCGTTCATCGGCATCCTCTCGCTGCTGCCTCTTCCGCTCTTCCACCTGGTTTTTCTCGCGGCGAAGGTCGGTGCGCTGATCCTGCTGATCCGATGCTGGAGGAGGATCGTCGGGGAACATGCGGGGAACCTCGTTTGGTTCGCGATGCTGGGGTTTCACGGGGCCCTCTTTTCCGATCTGGGGGCGGGCAATATCGCCGTTTTCGAGGCGCTCCTCGTCTGGCTGGCTCTGGAAGCCTGGATCGACGGTCGGACGGAGCGGTTCGCCGCCCTGATCGTTCTCGCCGGACAGCCCAAGCTGGCGCCGCTGGCGTTCATCTCTCTGCTAACCTGGCGTTCGCCGCGCCACGGACGCACGCTGGCGATGTCCGTCGCGGGCCTCGCCGCCCTTACGGGCGTGCTGGTCGCGGTTGCGCCCGAGTCGTGGAGCAGGTTTTTCTCCCTGGCCGCGTCCATCGACGAGAGAGGCCTGAACAACCAAAGCCAGGTTGCTCTCTGGCGTGATCTGCTGGGAGTTCCGATCGGCAGCGTCGCATCCGGAAAGGCGCTGATCCCCTCCCTTCTGGTGAGCTTCGCCGTCGGCCTGGCGACCTGGAGGGTCGGATATCGCGCCTCAGCAGAGGGAGAAGAGGCCCGCCGGCGGGCCGTGTTCCTCGCGGTGCTCGCCTATGCTCTGGTCGTCCCGCGGTTCAAGAGTTATTCCTACCTGCTCCTGACACCGGCGGCCGTCGAGGCGTTCGGGCGAGCGCCGTCTTATAAAATAGCAAAATATGTATTTCTTGTGACGGGCCTCATGCCGTTCATGCCGTTTTCGGATCGTCTTCCGCTCGCGATCGCCTACCTGCCGCTCGCCTGGGCGGCCTGGTTCTGGTGGCTGCTGATTCGGCGCGGGGAAGCGCCGGACCGGACGACGGCGGTGTGATATCCTGATCGGTGCCCGGTGTGCCGGAGCGAGACAGGCAGGGAGAGACGATATGGGCCGCAAGAACGGTGTGACCTACGCGTGCCAGACGTGCGGACAGAGTTACAGCAAGTGGCAGGGCCAGTGCAGCGGGTGTGAGGAGTGGAACACCATCGTCGCCGAGGCCGCGGGCCCGGCCGGCCGCCCGACGATGCACGATTTCAAGTCGGGGGCGGCGAACCTCGCGCTGTGCCAGTCCCTCGACGACGTGAAGGCGGAACGGGCCGCCCGCTTCGCGACCGGCTTCGATACGTTTGACGAGCTGATCGGCGGCGGCCTCGTTCCCGGCGGCATCACCCTGATCGGCGGCGAGCCCGGCGTCGGCAAGTCGACCTTCATGCTCCAGCTCGCCTCGCGGCTCGGGGTGACGATCAAGCCCATTCTCTACATCTCGGGCGAAGAGTCCCTGACCCAGATCAAGCTTCGCGCCGACCGGCTCGGCATCGGCAACGGGAAGGACATCTTCCTCGTTTCCGAGCAGAACATCGACGCGGCGCTCGGGGCCGTGATGACCTACCAGCCGCGCCTGCTCGTCATCGACTCGATCCAGACGGTGTTCACTCCTCAGCTCGAAGCCACGCCCGGCGCGGTCGCCCAGGTGCGCGAGTGCGCCGCCATCCTCACGAAGTTCGGCAAAGACCGAGGTCTGCCGGTCATGATCATCGGCCACGTGACGAAGGAAGGCGCGATCGCCGGCCCGAAGGTGCTCGAGCACATCGTCGACACCGTCCTCTACTTCGAGGGTGAGATCAATTCGAATTTTCGCATCCTGCGCGTGTTCAAGAACCGATTCGGCGCCACAGGCGAGGTCGCGGTGTTCCAGATGACGGGAAACGGCCTGATGCCGGTGCTGAACCCGTCCGACCTCTTCGTCAGCCGCCACCGCACCGAATCTCCCGGCGTCGTCGTGGTGCCGCTTCTCGAAGGATCCCGCTGCATCCTGGCCGAACTGCAGACCCTGGTGACCCACTCGTTCCTGTCGATGCCGCGCCGCGTGGTGTCGGGCATCGATTCGAACCGGCTCCATCTCGTGCTCGCCGTGCTCGAAAAACACGGCGGGCTGAAATTCTACAACCGCGATGTCTTCGTGAACGTGGCGGGCGGCCTGCGGCTCGGCGAACCCGGCGGCGACCTCGGCCTCGCGATGGCCCTCGTCGGCAGCGCCTGGGACAAACCGGTGCCGCGCGACCTCCTGATGGCCGGCGAGCTGACGCTTTCGGGCGACATCCGGCCGGTCTCCGGCGTCGAACGCCGCCTGGCGGAAGGCCGCCGGTTCGGCTTCACGCGCTTCCTGGTCTCGGAAGCCGGGGACCCCCCCAAGGGCGCCGGTATCACCCGCGTCCGGACGGTCGCCGACGCCATCCGCTTCGTTTTCCCGAGCGGTCGCCCGCCGGCGCCGCCCTCGAAATCCCAGGGCGAGGAATGATGTCATGACCGGAAGGTCGAGATGGCCCGTCGTCGCCGTGATATGCCTCGTGTTCGTCACGGCCTTCGCCGGCTGGTATGACAGCACCGCGGCGAACGGCACGTTCGTCTACGCCCTGGACGACGCCTATATCCACCTGACGATCGGCAGAACGCTCGCCGAGCACGGCATCTGGGGCGTGTCACCCCGCGAATTCTCCTCCGCCTCCTCCTCCCCTCTCTGGACGATCCTTCTCGCCCTCTGGTGCCGCATTTTCGGGGCAAGCGATCTGGCGCCGCTCGCATTGAACGTTCTCTTCGCCTGTCTGCTGGTCGCCGTTGCCGATTCGCTGCTGTGCGACTCCTGGGACGGCTACGCCGGGCGGCCGTGGCGCCGCTTCGCGTTCCTGTGCGCGCTCATGTTCGCGATTCCCGCGCCGGCGCTCATCCTTTCGGGAATGGAGCATCTTCTGCATGCGCTGCTGGCGGTTCTCTTCATCCTGAAGGCGGCGGAGTTTCTCTGGCCTGGCCCCGATTCATCGAAGCCTTCCGAAGGCTTCCTGACGCTCTCGGCAATCGCCGCGCTCACGGTTGCGACGCGGTATGAGAGCATGGCCCTGGTTGCCCCGGTCTTTCTAGTGCTGGCCTGGAGACGAAAATGGAATTTCGCCGTCCCCCTGGTTCTGGCTTCCCTCCTCCCAGTGGTTCTGTTCGGAATATATAGTATTGTAAATAGAATGCCCTTCGTGCCGGCGTCGATCCTGGTGAAAACGGTCGGGCTCGCCCAGGGACTTCCGTCGTGGCTTCTGTATACACCGCTGGTGAAGGCCGCCATGCGAATCCTGGTCTGTCCACCCCTGCTGGTGATGATGGCGCTGGGCGTCTACACGCTTATCCGCGCGAGACGGGAAGGGACGAACGAGTCGTTCCGGTTTGCCGGCGCCGCGGGCATGTTCGCCCTCTCATCGCTCATCCATGCCGAATTCGTCGGCGTCGGCTGGTTCTACCGATACGAAGCCTACCTGATCGCGGTCGGAATGACGACCGCCCTGCCGGCCTTCGTGAACGACGTCGTCGTTCATGCGTCGCAGCGGGACGATCGGCGGAAATTCCATTCGATCGTTTTCTCCGCGCTCGTCTGCGTGCTGTTCTGGCCGTTCGTCACGCGGGCGGCGCTGTCCCTGGTCGACACCCCTCGTGCGTATCGGAACATCGGTGACCAGCAGGTGCAGCTGGCGCGATTTCTCGCGGCGAAGGGGACCGGGAAGACCGTGGCCCTGAACGATATCGGGGCCGTCGCCTATTACTCCGACACCCCCATCCTGGACCTGTTCGGCCTTGCCAGCCCCGAAGTCTATCGCGTCCGAATCCGCCACGAATACTCCACGGAGTCGATCGAACGGCTTGCCAGGCGGGCCGGCGCGGAAACGGCGATCCTGACCCCCGACTGGTACAAGGTGTTCGGCGGCATTCCCGCCTCCTGGACGCAGGTGGCGACGTGGAAGATCGAAAACAACATCATCTGCGGCAGCGATACGGTCGCATTTTACGCGATCGAGCCGAGTGCCCGGGAGGACCTGGAGCGCAGGCTGAAGGAGTTCGGGCCGAGCCTGCCGTCCGACGTGACGGCGGCGTTCCCGGGCAATCACGCAAAGTGACCGTCAGGCGGTGTTCCAGTTCCGCCAGGGGTTCCGGGCCAGGCTGGAGTTGAAATAGCGGGGGTCGCCCGTCACTTCTCGGCCGGCCCAGGAGGGAAGTTCGAAGTGAACGCCTTCGCCGGAAAATTCTATTTCAGCGACTATCAAACCTTCGTTCTCGCCCGCAAACTCGTCGATCTCCCACTTCCTGCCGGCGAATGCGACGGTATACCGCGTTTTCTCGATGAGGGGCTTTTCACAGAGACGCTCGAGCATCTCCCGGGCGTCGACGGCGGGGATCTCATACTCGTACTCCGCCCTGGCCGCGCCGGAGGATTCCCCCTTGATGGTGAGAAACCCGCGGTCGCCGGCGATTCTGACGCGGACGGTCCGTTCCTTTGCCGTCGAAAGATATCCCTGACGATAGAATACGCCCCGCGCGCCCGTGCGCCAAGCATCTCCGGTGACCAGGAATTTCCGTTCGATTTCGATGCCCATATCCGTTTTCCAATTGTGGCAGGAAATCCGACGCAGAGCAAGAGTTTCCTGTTGCAATTGCCGTCGCGTCACGGTACAGTGAGGGTTCGGACGAACCCGCCGACGCGGTAGGAAACATGCTGAAGACGATCGATCGCTATATCTTTGCCGAGCTCCTGCAGCCGTTCCTGTTCGGAATGGCGTTTTTCGTCGCGATCTGGCTGATCGACCTGATGATGGAGCTGATCAACCTCATTTTCACGAAGGGCGTTCCTCCCTCGGTCGTCTTCCTGTTCTTCGTCTACAATCTTCCGCCCACCCTCGTCATCAGCTTTCCCATGGCCATCCTGCTCGGCACGCTCGTGGCGTTCGGCCGCCTCTCGTCCGATTCCGAGGTCATCGCCATGAAGGCGGGCGGGTACAGCTTCACGCGCATCGCGATGCCGGCCGTCGTCGCCGGAATCGCCGTCACGGGCGTCACGTTTCTGTTCAACGAGAAAGTGGTGCCGGTCGCGAACGACAAGTTCAGCAAACTGTTCAGGCGCGAGGTCACGCTCAAGCGGCCCCTTCCGAAGATCGCCGCGAACCGGTTCTTCGAGGCCGGTCCCGGACGGAAATTCTTCGTTCAGGAGTTCGACAAGGAAACCCGCGACATGTTCGGCGTCATCATGTACGAAGGCCAGGCGAAGAACTACCCGCGGGTCATCGAGGCCGCGAAAGCCCGGATCTCCGACGGGAAGTGCGTGTTCTGGAACGGCCGCATCTCGGACCTTCGCAGCTCCGGCGCCGATTATCACTACACCTACTTCGACACGCTCGACTACCCGATCGACACGCATTACGTGAACCCCGACGACGTGCCGGACAACAAGGACCCCCGCCGGATGAACCTGGGCGAGCTCTATGCCTACATCCAGGACCTCCAGGGCAAGGGACTGACCGGCAAGGCCCTGAAGCAGAACTGGATCGAGTTCTGGACCAAGACCTCGATTCCGTTCGCGAGCCTGATCTTCGTTCTTCTCGGCGCGCCGCTCGGCACGCAGACGAGCCGCTCCGGCACCAGCATCGGGATCGGCATGTCGGTCGTGATCATTTTCCTGTACTACGTCTTTTTCGCCGCCGGAAAGGCCTTCGCCACCGGTGGTTACGTGTCGCCCTTCGTGGGCGTCTGGCTGCCGAACTTCATCATCGGCAGCATCGGCGTGTGGCTGATCATGCGCTCCAAGGCCTGAGCCGCCGTCGTCCATCCCGGCATCCCCCGCGGGTGCCCGAGTTCCAGGAGACCGTTTGTGAAAAAGCCCCTGACCGCCCTGATCGCAGCGAAACTGACGGAAACGGTGCGCCGGTACGGCGTCGACCCGGCCGGCGTCTTCGATCTCCAGGTGCCGCCCGACCGTTCGAAGGGCGACTTCGCCCTGAACACCGCCATGCGCCTGGCGAAACCCGCGAAGAAACGGCCGCTCGAACTCGCCGAGGAGATCGCCGCGATTCTCCGGACCGAGACCGACTGGTTCGACCGCATCGAGGTCGCGCCGCCGGGCTTCATCAATATGTTTCTCAAGACGGCCGTCATCGGCCGCGTGCTCGCTGAAACCGCGAAGCAGGCCGACCTGGGCGTGCGGCGCGAAGACCGGCCCCAGACCGTCGTCATCGATTATTCGAGCGTGAATATAGCGAAGCAGATGCATGTCGGCCATCTTCGTTCCACCATCATCGGCGACGTGCTTTCGCGCGTGCTCGAAGCCCGCGGTGAAAAGGTGATCCGCCAGAATCATCTCGGCGACTGGGGACTGCCCATCGCCATGGTCATCTGGAAGGCCGGCCCGCTCCTGCGCGACATCGAAGCCCGCGGCGTGCCGGTCGAGTCCGAACTGACCCTCGCGAAGCTGGAAACGCTGTATCGCGATGCGACGGCCGCCTGCAAGGAAGACCCGACCGCAGCCGCGACGTGTCACGACATCCTCGTGAAGCTTCAGAACGGGGACGAGCAGCTGCTCCGCGACTGGCGCACCGTGACCCGCGTCTCGATGGCCGAGGTCTATCGCATGTACGCCGAGCTGGGCGTCAGACTGACGCCGGAGCACGAGTGCGGCGAGAGCTTCTACCGCGACCGCCTGGCGGCGGCGGTCGAAGCCGTAAAACAGGCCGGCCGGCTCGTCGAGTCGCAGGGCGCCCGGTGCGTGTTCCTCGAGCATTTCAAGGCGAAGGACGGCAGCCCGCTTCCCGTCATCGTCCAGAAGTCCGACGGCGGCTACAACTACGAGACGTTCGACCTGGCGGCGGTGATCTATCGCGTGAACGAGCTGGCCGCTGATCGCGTGATCTACGTGACCGACGCCCGCCAGGCTCTGCACTTCGCGCAGGTGTTCGACGTGGCGACGGTCTGCGGCTGGACGAAACGGGCCGACGGGACCTCCGTCAGCTTCGAACACGTGCCGTTCGGAAGCGTGCTCGGCGAGGACAACAAGCCTCTCAAGACGCGCAGCGGCGAGAACGTGAAACTCTCCGACCTCATCTCGGAAGCCGTTGAACGCGCCTACGCCACGGTCTGCGAGAAGAACGCCGATCTGCCCGAAGAGCAGAAGCGCCGCGTCGCCAAAGCCGTCGGCATCGGCGCCGTCAAATACGCCGATCTGAGTCAGAACCGTAATAATGACTATATATTCTCGTTCGACCGCATGCTCGCTCTGCAGGGCAACACCGCGCCGTATCTGCAATACGCGCATGCCCGCATCTGCTCGATCTTCCGCAAGGGAGGAATCGCGGATGCCGAAGATCTCGGCGATCCCGTCCTCGTCGAGCCGGCAGAACGGGCGCTCGGTTTGAAGCTCCTGGAGTTCGCGGACGTCGTTGCCTCGGTCGAAGCCGATCTGCGACCTCACACCCTGTGCACCTACCTGTTCGACCTCGCGACCGCATTCTCGGGCTTTTACGATCAGTGCCCGGTGCTCGTGGCGGCCGACCCGCAGCAACGCAGGTCGCGCCTCGCCCTGTGCCGCATCACGCGGCGAACCCTGGCGCTCGGCCTCGACCTGCTTGGCATCGAAGCGCCCCAGGAGATGTAAGCCATGCCGGTCTGTCCAACCTGCGCCCAGCCGAACGAGCCCAACCGCCGTTTCTGCGGTTCGTGCGGAGCCCGCCTCGAATCGTCCGTCGAAGGAACGCCCGAATCCGCTTCGCCGTCGGCGCCGCGGGGACGCGCGTCCGGCGCCGTCACCCCCGCCGAGCTCGAGGCTCTGACGGCCGAGGTGAAACGGTCGCCGACCTCTGCCGATGCGTATCTGCGACTCGGCGCGGCTCTGCTCGCCTCGGGAAAGGGAGAACGGGCGTTTTCGACGTTTCGGGCGGCCAAGGCCATCGCGCCGAACGACGTCCGCATCCACCGGCTCGGCGCCGAGATCCTCGAGACGCTGGGGCGGCACGACGAGGCGCTGGCCGCGCTCGACACGGTCGTAAAGCTGAGCCCGGGCGGCGATATCGAGGCGGACCTCCAGGCCGCCAGGATCCTCCACGAGTCCGGCCGGCGCCAGAAGGCGCTCGACCGGCTTCAGCGGCTGCGGGACGCGGCGCCGCGCAAGCCGGAGATTCTTCTCAGGCTTTCCGAGATCGAGCTGAGTCTCGGAGATGCGGTCGCGGCGCAGATCGACCTGACCGCGTACCGCAAGCAGACCGGTGAGTCGCGCGAGATGTTCCTCCTGCTCGGCCAGGCGATGATGGCCCAGTCGTTCCACGACGGCGCGATCCGCCATTACCGGGACGCTCTGGCGAAATTTCCGGACGATTTCGAGCTCCGGCTCGGCCTGGGCCGGGCATACCTGGGAAGCGGCGAGCGCGGCCAGGCGATGCTCGAGTTCGAGCGGGCCCTGGCGGCGGCTCCGACGAGAATCCCGGTTCTCCTCGAAATGGGCCGCCTCTACGGCGACATGGGGATGGAGGAGAAAGCCGAAGAGCTGTTCGAACGGATTCACCGGCAGAACGTGCGCGACGGCGAGGTGTTTCTATCGCTGGCGGAATATTATCAGAAGAGACGCCGGCCCGGCCGGGCGAAAAGCGAGCTCGAGCGAGCCCGCAGTTGCAGTCCGCATCATCCCGGGATCGTCCGGATGCTGTGCGAAATTCTCGAGGCCGAAAACGACACGGCGAAAGCCCTCGCCGAATACGAGCGGTTCCTCGAAAGCGTTCCCGGGACCGCCTGGGCCCTGGAAGGCGTGATCCGTTGCGCCCGCGCCCAAGGCGAATTCGCGCGCGTCGCGAAGGCGCAGAAGGCGTTCATCGAGGCCGGCCAGGCCACGCCCGAGTCCTGGTGCGACCTGGGTGAGACCCTGATCCGGCTCGGCAAGTTCAGGGAGGCCGAGAAAGCGTTCGAAACCGCTTCCCATCTCGATCCGACCTGCGCCCGGGCCTACCAGGCGCCCGAACTTATCCGCATCGAGAAAGCCCGGGCCGACGGCGAGCAGTTCGTTCAACAGGCGCGCGAGGCGATTAAAAAACGGTTTCTTCTCACCGCGGTCGAGCGGCTCGACCGGGCTCTCGAACTCGTTCCGCGCGAAACAGCCTGGATGCGGCTTCTTGCCGACGTCTGCCTTCGCATCGGCGCGTTCGGCCGCGCCTCGGAGATGCTCTCGAAGGTGCGCGCCGCCGATCCGCGCGACGTATGGGTGAGCCGCCAGCTCGCGCGGGTGTATGAGAGCGAGGAAAAGCAGACGCTTGCGATCGAGCTCCTGGCTTCGGCGCTGAAAGATCAGCCGGGCGACGTCGAGACGCATATCGCGCTCCTCAGACTCAAGCGCGGCCAGGTCAAAGGAGACCGGTTCGAGCGCGACATGCTCGGTTCGCTGATGAAGCATGTGCAGGCCGAGTTGTCCGGTCTCGGCAAAAACAGCCCGGTGCCGGCGCTGGTCGAGGGATTCGCGCAGTATATCTTCGGCATGGGAACCCGTTCCCAGACCGAGGCGCTGGCGAAGGCCCAGGAATTATTCGAGGAGGCCCTGTACCGCAACGGCGACGATCCGTGGGCTCAGCGAGGCCTGACGCTGGTCTTCCGGGCCCGGGGGGACGTGAAGAAGGCGGCGCACCATTTGCAGGAAGTGGTCAGGCAGAGTTCCGATCCGACCCAACTCCTTGCGCTGGCGAAACTCCACGAGAACTTCCAGTTCTACGGGGACGCGCGGCGCTGTTACACCTCTCTCAAAAACCTGTTTCCCGACAACGGCCTGTACCGGCGCCGGATCGTCGAGATGATGTCGCACGAGAGCGAGGCCGGCGGGAAGAACCTGCTGATGGAATTCCTCGGAACGGTCCAGGAACAGGTGAAGGCGTCCCAGATCGACCCCTGGCCCGCATACGATCTCGCCGTCGCCCAGACGATCATGGCGCGCCGCTCGACGCAGCGCGAGGAATGGTCGCGCCGGGCCCTCCTGAGCTGGAACAAGGCCGCCTCGATGGCCGATGCGCCGCAGTGGTCGCGCTGGGGGCTGATGGAGGCGCAACTCGAGTTCCTCAAGGGCGCCGATCGGCTCCGGGCGCTGAACCAGAACCTGAAACTCTGCGAGAAGATCGCGCGGGAACATCCCGACCTGGCCCCCGCCCATGCGGCGGTCGCCCGATGCTATCTCGGCTTCGAAGACCTCGCCCAGACGGACCGGGCGGCAAAACATCTGGAGACGGCCGTTTTTCTCGACCCTCATGCGGTCGAATA
Organism: Candidatus Ozemobacteraceae bacterium; assembly: GCA_035373905.1. Taxonomy (NCBI): domain Bacteria; phylum Candidatus Rifleibacteriota; class Candidatus Ozemibacteria; family Candidatus Ozemibacteraceae; species Candidatus Ozemibacteraceae bacterium. The sequence continues at coordinate 91,509 of DAOSOK010000017.1, forward strand.
CCAGATGCTGCTCGCGAAAATGTATCGCGAGCTCGGTCGTGCGGCACGGGTGGACGCGATTCGACAGGCCGTGATACTATCGGAACCGGAGTTGGCCCTGAAGATCTGACGCGCCTGGAAAGGATCTTGCCCAAGGTGCCCGTTTCCGGCGGATACGATATAGACAAGTTGATTGATTCGGCGCCTGACAGGACGACGCTCGTCGATCTCGAACTGTCGGGCAATCCGCGTTGCCTTGCCCTCGTGCGGCGTCTTCTCGAGGCAAGCGCCCATTCGATGCTTCTCGACGAGACCCTGCTCAACGACATCAAGCTCGCCGTGACCGAGGCATGCACGAACGTCATCAAGCATGCGTTCAAATACGATCCGACGAAAAAATTCGGGGTCACGATCCAGATTTCCCCGATGCTCTACCTGATTCGCGTGATCTATGAAGATTCCGGGTTCAATCCTGATTCGATCCCCCTCCCGGATCTCGATGAATACAAAGGCGGAGGGCTCGGCGTTTATATCATGCGCAACATCATGGATGACGTGGTATATTCAACAGACCCCCCCACGGGGATGGTGACCTTGCGTATGGTAAAATTGCTGAAACCTCTTTTCACGACCGGAGGCCCCATGTGAAGATAGACATACAGCGGGATGCGGCGCATCAGCGCACGACCTTCGTCCTCGACGGAGAGTTGGACGTCCATCAGGCGAAGACGCTCAAGTCGACCGTTCTCGAGAAGCTCGAGGAGGGCGTCTGGACGTACGTGATCGAGATGAACAGCGTCGGATACATCGACAGCTCGGGGCTCGGCATGCTCGTCTACCTCAAGAAGGAAATCCTTCGAAGCCAGGGACGCATGGTCATCGCCAACCCGACGGAAGCCGTTCTCAACGTCTTCCGCCTCACGAAGCTCAACGAGTTTTTCGAGCTGGGCTGAACGACGTCTTCGATCCGATGATGCATCCGCCTGCCGCCGGAACAACCGCCCCGAGCCGATCGCCGGGGCTGTTCATCACGTTCGAGGGGCCCGAAGGCAGCGGCAAGAGCACCCAGATCAGGCGGCTTGCGGCCGAACTCGAAGCGGTCGGACGAACCGTGATTCTTACGCGCGAACCGGGCGGTACGACCGCCGGCGACCGCATCCGGAGCATCCTCCTGGATAAAACCGGCGTCTCCCTGGAGCCCGAGACGGAAGTGTTTCTGATGCTCGCTCAGCGCACGGAACACTGGAAAAAAGTCATCGAGCCGGCGAAAGCGCGCGGCTGCATCATTCTGTGCGATCGCTATTTCGACAGCAGTCTCGCCTACCAGGGATACGGCCGCGGGATCGACGTCGCCGCGATCCGCAAGCTGCATATCGATTTTCTCGGCTCCGGGTTCCTGCCCGATGCCACGGTTCTGTTCGACCTGCCGCCCGAAAAAGGGCTCGAGCGTGTCAGAACCTCCGGCCGCGGCGCCCCCGACCGCATCGAGTCCGAAGAGCTCGCGTTTCACCGCCGCGTCCGGGAAGGATATCTCGCGGCGGCCGCTTCCGAGCCGGAACGCTACCTCGTCATCCCTGCCGACCGCGACGTCGCGCAGATTGCCCGCGACGTTTCGGCCGCCCTCAACGCCCGGTTCGCCCTGAATCTCGGCTGTGAGGCCCCGGCATGAATTTCACCCTGCGAATCCAGGCCTACCTGCTCACCGTCTGGGTGGCAGGCTGGTTCATCTTCCGGAAAAACGGCGTCGAGTTGCCCCTCGTGCCGTACGTGGCTATCGCGGCCGCGACCGCCGTGGTCGTCCAGGTCATCGTCTACCGGAGCATCATGAAACCGCTCCGCCGGTTCGTCGAGATATCGGACAACATCGCCGACGGCGATTTCGACCAGAGTCTCGAGAAGATCGAATTCGCCGCGGTCCAGGACGTCCATCAGGGGATGTCGAAGATCGTCAGCACCCTCGTCGAATCGCGGGGCGCGATCGAGAACTACATGCAGACGATCAGCAGCATGAACAAGGAGCTGGCCCAGAAGGTCGATTCGCTGTCCGTCCTGTACTCCGCCAGCCGCTCGATGGGCACCACGCTCAGCATCGACTCCCTGATCCGGACGCTTCTGACACTATTCATGGAGCGCATCGGGACGGCCGGCGCGGCGATCATGCTCTACAACGACCGCACCGACATGATCACGATCAAGGACCTTCTCGGCTTTCCGCCCGAGCTGTTCGCGAAGTTCCGGTTCTACTCGGATAATAAAATAGCTTCAAGTATATTATCCCAGGAGGAGTGCTGGTCGCCGGCCGAGACCGATCTGACCCTGATGGCCGCCGAGTTCGAAACCGACGCCGTCCGGTCGATCCGGACCCTGTTCCCGATGCGCATCAAGGACCATTTCGTCGGCATCGTGGTTCTGGGCGAGAAAAAGGACGGAAGCGCCTATTCCGATGCAGACCGGCAGCTGATCCAGGCCGTCGTCGGCCTCGCATGCACCTCGATCAACAATGCGACGCTCTACGAGAAGTCCGAGGCAACGAAGAACGAACTCGACCGGAAGGTGTTCAACCTGATGGCGCTCCAGCAGGCCGGCAAAGTGCTCAGCTCGACCCTCAACCTCGAAGAGCTGATCAAAAGCTCGATTGACATGTTTCTCGAGACCGTGTGGGCCAACAAGGGCGTGCTGATGCTCTCCGCGGAAGACCGGCCGGACCTCGAGGTGAAGGCGTTCAAGGGCATCTCATCGGAAGAGGTCGACGGGCTGTGCAAGGACCCCGCCGAGTCATGGGCCATGACCACCCTCGAGAAGGAAAAAAAGCCGATCCTTTCTCACGAGCTCACGAAGGCATCCAATTTCCAGAGCTACCTCGCCGTGAACCGCATGCTGCCGTTCTCCGTCTACATCCCGCTCCTGAAAGAGGGCGAGATCTACGGCGTGATGAAGATCGGCCAGAAGATCAACGGCGAACCCTTCACCGAAAACGATCTCGAATTCTTCACGACGCTGGCCTCCCAGGCCGTCATCGCCTACGAGAACGCCCGTCTCTACTCGCTCGCCATCACCGACTCGATCACGAAACTGTACGTCCATCGCTACTTCCAGCTCCGCCTCGACGAGGAAGTGAAGCGGAGTCGCAGATACAACTCCACCCTGTCGCTGCTTCTCTGCGACATCGACCATTTCAAGATGATCAACGACCAGTACGGGCACCAGCAGGGCGACATCATTCTCCGCGAGGTCAGCCTGATCCTGCGGCGCAACATCCGATCGACGGACATCGCGGCCCGCTACGGCGGCGAGGAGTTCGTCATCATCCTGCCCGAGACGACCCAGTCGGATGCCCGCATCGTCGCGGAACGCATCAGGCGCGACACGGCGAAGTTCGAGTTCCCCGCCCTCGCGCCGGGCCAGCCGCCCCTGCACTGCACCATCTCGATCGGCGTCGCCGGCTTCCCGCTGAACGCCGATTCGAAGGACGAGCTCATTCAGAAGGCCGACAGTTCGATGTACCAGGCCAAGGGGCAGGGCCGTAACCGCGTCGTCCTGTGCGGAACGGAATTGTGACGGGCACGGAGCCGTTCCATGGTTGACATCAAGGTGAAGGGACCCGCCGTCGATCCGGCGCGGCGCGAGGCGGCGAAAAAATCCACGGGACCGGCGGGCGGAGCGGATCGCGCCGGTTTCGGTTCGGCGGTGAAAAGCGCCAGGCGCCAGGTGCTCGACGGCGATCTGCGCCAGATGCTCGACAAGGTGCGCTCCATCGGCGACGCATTCTTCCGGTCCCCCGACGAAGAAAAGCTCGACGATTACAAGGACGCTGTCGCCCAGTATCTGGACCGTGTTTCGAAAGAAACGTTCTCGCTTCGGCAGGAACTTGGCAGCATGAAAGACGGCCAGCAGAAGGTATATCAGCTCGTCGAGACCGTGAAACACGATGTCGACGGCATGACGCGGGAATCCCTCCAGAAAGACAAGGCCCTGGCGCTTCTCGGCTCTCTCGACGAGATCCGGGGCCTCGTCCTGGACCTGTTCACCTGAGCGCGGAGGCGAAAGACACCATGGAATCCCTTTCACAGACCCAGTCTCCCGGAACCCCGTCGCCGAACCTCATGATGACGATCATCACGGGGCTCTCCGGCGCCGGCCTGACGAAGGCCAGCCGGTTCTTCGAGGATGCCGGCCATTTCCTGATCGACAACCTTCCGCCGACGCTCCTGCCGAAATTCGCCCAGCTCTGCTACGACACTCACGGGAAAATCACCAAGGTCGCGATCGTCATCGACATCCGCGGCGGCAAGTTCTTCGAGAGCATGAATGAATCGCTTCAGCAGCTCGAAAACATGGGGGTCAGGGTCAGGATCCTGTTCCTCGAGGCCGAAGACGACATTCTCGTAAGGCGGTTCTCCGAAACCCGCCGCAAACACCCGCTCAGTTCGGGCGGGCGCATCGTCGACGACATCAAATACGAACGGAAACGGCTGGCCGAGATTCGCGCGCGAGCCGACTTCATCATCAACACCTCGGAACTCTCCTCGCACGAGCTGTACGACGAGATCCGCAAGATCATCGACTACGAATCCGCATCCCAGTCCATGTCGCTCGTCATCGTGAGCTTCGGATTCAAGCACGGAATCCCGCTCGATGCCGACATGGTGTTCGACGTGCGGTTCCTGCCGAATCCCTATTACGTTCCCGAGATGAAATACCTTTCGGGGCTCGACAAGCCAGTGGCCGATTTCGTCCTCGGCTCCGAAGTCGGAAGCCAGTTCGTCGGGCGGCTGAAGGAGTTTCTCGAATACCTGATCCCGCAGTTCGTCCAGGAACCGAAAACACGCGTCCAGATCGCGATCGGCTGCACGGGCGGACGGCACCGGTCGGTCGCCATGGCCGAGTATCTCGCCGACACGCTCGAGCATCCCCAGGTGCTCGTTTCCCGGAAACATCGCGATCTGGAGCTGGACTGAAGCGGTTTTTTCGCCACTTTTCCCTTGCCTTTTCCCTTATATGTGATATACTATTCCCTTTGAGGGAATAGCTATGCTTCGGCAGTTGAATCTTGCATCCAGGCTCCCGGTCGCGATCGCGCTGTTGCTGTGCGCGGTCGGCTCCGTTATTGCGCAGCCTGTTTCTCCGATGAAATTCAACCTCGCCGGCCAACCTGCCATTCGCACCACCCCCCAGGAAAGCGAACCCCTCGGCGAGTTTCGCATCTCCCTCGACAGCCAGTTGCTCGCCCCGCGCGTCGAACAGACCGTCGCCGAGCGCTTTCAGCTGCCGGAAGCCTCTTCCCAGCCCTTCACCGGGGAACTGGTTCTGCGGAGTTCCTCGCTTGCCGAAGAAGATTCCTCCGCCTTCGAGATTCCCCTCCGCCGAATCCGCGAATCACGCCGGATCGGCGTGGACGAGTTCGATACGACGCTGACTCTGATGACTGGCTACGCCCAGCCGCAGGAGGATTCCCCCCGCATCTCGGGCGTTCGCCGAATCGGCCGCCTCTCGCTCTACGGCGAGATCGACCATGCCACGGTCGTGAAGAACCCTCTCCAGACCTCGTCGGTCAGGCCGCAGGCCAGCCCGGTCGTTCAGGCGAACCGCGTGGCCCCCGCGATGCCGAAAACCGCGCAGGACGAACTGGTCCGGCCCATCGACGCGCATGCGGCGAACGACGACGTCTCCGCCCTGGCCCTCAGAAACTATTATCTCGAGGCCATCTACAGTTTCATGCCTTCGCTCCAGGGCAAGGTTTCCTACAAGCGCTCCGAGATCGAGACGTTCGATCCCAACGAGAACGTCCAGGTCGAGGGTATCGTCCAGGCCGGCCAGGACGTCATCATCAAGGCCGGGTATCGCAACGAGACGAGCCCGTCCGAGACGAAAGACCGCAAGCCGGCCAGCGACCAGAAGGTCTGGACCGAATTCATCCTGAAGTTTTGAACATCACCGACATCAGGATCGTCCGGCTGAAAACCCCTCAGGGACAGACGCGAGCCTTCGCCGAGGTCACGTTCGACGGCGAACTGGCGATCCGCGACTTCAAAGTGATCGAAACCCCGCGAGGCCTCTTCGTGAGCATGCCCGCGCGCCGCGCCCCGGACGGGCGTTTCCATGACCTCGTCATCCCCGTGACCGGCGAACTCCGCGGCCGCATCCAGGCGAGCATCCTCCGCGCCTACGAGGACGAACTCGCCCGTCCCTGACCGTTGCAGGAAACGCGGTTTTGTGCTACCGTGTAGCCCGTGCTCGCGAGCTCTTCCGAGCGCTTTTTGGGGCGTCGTCAAGCGGTAAGACACATGCCTTTGGAGCATGCATTCCCAGGTTCGAATCCTGGCGCCCCAGCTCTTTTTTTTCAACCCTGTGTGAACTGAACGCCCCGGGAGGTCGCCAGCATGGCTGCCGACAGCATCACCGCCCTCGTTCTCGCCGCCGGCAAAGGGGTCCGGATGAAATCCGACCTGCCGAAGGTCCTCCACCCGATTCTCGGCCGCCCGATGGTCCGATACGTCATCGACACGGTGCGCTCGATCGGCGCCGACCCGGTCCATGTCGTCGTGGGATTCGGCAAGGAGCGCCTGATCGAGGCGCTGCGCGACGACGGGACCATGTTTGTCGAACAGCCCGAGCAGCTCGGAACGGGCCACGCGGCCCAGTGCTTCGCCCGCGCCTGCCCGACGCCGCCCGCACATCTGCTCGTGGTGTGCGGTGACACGCCCCTCCTGTCGCGCGACACCCTTCGCACCATGGTCGAGACGCACCTGCGCGAGCGGCCGGCCTGCACGATGATGACTCTCGACATGGCCGAACCGGGCGGATACGGCCGCATCCTGCGAGACCGGGACGGCAACGTGACCGAGATTCGCGAGGCCAAGGACTGCTCCGACGACCAGAAGAAAATCAGGGAAGTGAACCTGGCGATCTATCTCTTCGACGGCCCGGCGCTCTACGAGCGGCTCTTCAAGCTGACCAACCGCAACAATCAGAAGGAATACTACCTGACGGACATCGTCGGGATGCTGACGACCGACGGAAAGCGCGTTCTCGCGATCCGGGAGCGGGACGAGCGGTCGACCCTCGGCATCAACAGCCGCGCCGACCTGGCGATGGTGGGCGACATCCTGCGCCGCCAGGTGCTCGAACGTCACATGGCGGCCGGCGTGACGATTCTCGACCCCGGCCAGACCTGGATCGAGCCCGGCGTGACGATCGGCGCAGAGACCGTCGTCTGGCCTGGAACGACGCTGACCGGCGCGACCTCCGTCGGACGTCGCGCCGTCATCGGCCCCCAGACGATGATTTCGGACTCGAACGTCGGCGACGGCGCCGTCGTCAGATTCAGCGTGATCGACCGCGCGACCGTCCGCGACGGCGTGACCCTTTCACCATTCACGAACATCTCGGGGAACGAGCCCGCCTGAGCCCGGCCCCGAACGAGCCAACGGAGGCATCGAAGGTCATGGTCAACGGCAAGCAGGTGAAGATCTTCTCCGGCACCGCGAATCCCAAGCTTGTACAGTCGATCTGCGAGTATCTGCAGGTCCGCGAGGGCAGGATCATGCACAACAAGTTCGCCGACGGCGAGTTGTACTGCCGCATCGACGAGTCGGTGCGCGGCTGCGACACGTTCATCATCCAGCCGACCTGTCCGCCGGTGACGGACAACCTGATGCGCCTGCTGATCACGATCGACGCGCTCCGCCGCGCCTCGGCCGGCAGCGTCACGGCCGTCGTGCCGTATTTCGGCTACAGCCGCCAGGAAAAGAAGAGCACCGGCCGCGAGCCGATTACCGCGAAACTCGTCGCCAACCTCATCTGCACGGCCGGCGCCGGGCGTATTGTATCGGTCGATATGCATGACCCCGCCCTCCAGGGCTTCTTCGACATCCCCGTCGATCATCTCTCGGCCTCGACCCTGCTCGCCGACCATTTCCGGAGTTCGGACCTCTCGAACACGGTCATCGTCTCGCCCGACACCGGCGGCGTTCACCGCGCCAGGGCGTTCGCCAACAGGCTCGGTCTGCCTCTCGCGATCATCGACAAGCGTCGCCCCGAAGCCAACAAGGCCGTCGTGATGAACGTCATCGGCGAGGTCAAGGGCCGCGACGTCATCATCATCGACGACATCATCGACACGGCGGGCACGCTGGTCAGGGTCGCCGAAGCTCTTTCCGAAAAAGGCGTGAAGAAGATCATCGCCTGCTGCACTCACGCCCTCCTCTCCGACCCGGCTGCCGAGCGGATCGCGCCCTCCGCCGTGACCGAGATCGTGACGACCGACTCGATTCCGGTCGACGAGGAAAAGCGCAAGAAGTGTCGCGTTCACACGATTTCGCTGTCGCGGCTGGTGGGCGAAGCCATCCAGCGCATCTACGACAAGCGCTCCGTCAGCGAACTGTTCATCTAGGCAAGATCCGAAGCCCCTCACGGAGGTTTTTCCCCATGCGTTTCATGCGAACTCCTCTTCTGATCGGGGGGCTTTCGGTAGCTCTCCTGGCCACGACCCTCGCGGGCTGCGGCGGTGGCGGCCGGCGTCGGAACCCGGTCTCCGCGACCGTCGAACGGCCGGAAAAGAGCGGGAAGGAGATCCCGGGAAGCGAGGCCAACGCTCGTATCCGCGCCGCGCTCGACCGGGGCGACGCGAAGACCGCTGAACGGCTCGCCCGGAAGCGGATCGAAAGCCATCCGGCCGACGGGGAGGCACATCGCTTGCTGGCGCGCAGCCTCGTCGCGCTGAACCGCCCGGACGAGGACGTGAAAAAGGCGCTGGAAAAGGCCGAAGTCCTGCAACCGGGCGATGCGAGCGTGCGTCAGGGGTTGGCGGGCCTTCTCGACGCCGATGCGGCCGGGGCGCTCGAAGCGGGAGACCCGGAAAAAGCGATTCGACTCTGGAAACGATGTCTGGCGATGAAATACGAGCCCCGGCAGACCGAGAAACGACTTGCCGAAGCATACAGGCGCCTGGGCGAAACGAAGGCTTCGGCCGGCCGGCCGGCTGAAGCCGAAAAGGCGTTCAGGGAGGCCATCGGGATCATTCCCGACAGTCCGATGCCTCGGCTCGACCTCGCGAAGCTCCTGATGGACGGCGATCGCCTGGTCGAGGCCCAGCGCGAGCTGAAAGAGTTGGTCGATGCCCATCCGAACTTCGAGGCCGGCCTCGTTTCCTACGCGTCCCTGCTGAGACGCATGGGTGACGTGCGCGGCGCGCTCCGACAGGTCGAGCAGGTGCTCGAATTCGCTCCCCGAAATGCAGAGGCGCTGACGCTCAAGGCCGATCTCGCGAACACCATCCCCGTCGGCCAGGCAGAAAGCCCTTCGTCGGACCAGTCCGACGAGCCCGACGCCGACACCGTCCGAAAGCTGGCCCGGCTCGAGTCGGCCGGCGACCTGGCCGGACAGCAGGCCCTTCTCGAAACGTATCTTGCCGCCCATCCCGACGCCGCCTGGGCGAAACTGCGCCAGGCGACGCTGTACGAGCGCATGGGCAGGCACGAGGACGCTCTCGCCCTCGTCGAAACCTACCTCTCCGGCTCGCCGGACGACCTTCGCGCGCGCCTGCTGCGCGCCCGGTGCCTCCAGTTCGCCGGCCGCACCGACGATGCGCTTCAGGCGCTGAACGAGCTCGCATCGGAAAACAAGGCGACCGCCCAGGTGTTCGACGAGACGGGCCTGGTCTACGCGAAGCTCGGCAGATTCGCCGAGGCCGGAGCATGCTGGAAACGAGCCCTCTCCGCGAATCCTTCCTACGCCCCGGCGATGTTCAATATCGGCCAGTTGGCGATGGAGCAGGGAAAGGCCGACGAGGCGCGTGACTGGTTCGACAAAGCCCTCGCCAGGGAACCCGCGAACCTGAAGTTCCGGTATTTCGCGGGACTCAACCTCAAGCAGGCCGGCATGGAACCCGAGGCGAAAGCCGTCTGGGAAAGCGCGAAGGCCTATCTTGCGCCGTCCGACCCGTATGCGCTCCGCATCGCCGCGGCCCTCGGAAAGCCGCTTCCCGCCCCTGCGGCGCCGGCCGCCTCCGTTCCCGTCGCTGTCGCGGCTGAACCTCTCCCCGTGGCGATTCGTTCGACATCGGTCGGGAACGTCGTCGTTCCGCCTTCGACCGGAAGCGAGACGTCCGATCCGGTCTACCAGGCCGCGCTTGAGTCGGCCCGCGCCGGCCGATACCAGGAGGCGATCGACGGGTTCGGCCGAATCCTGGCGGCTTCTCCGACGAATTTCAACGCCCGCATGAATCTCGGAAACGTCTACATGGCGATGAACAGACCGAGCGACGCGGCCGCCCACTACCTGCTCGCGCTCAAACAGGAGCGGAGCAACGCCAACGCCCTCAAGGCGCTGAGCCGGGCGTACGACGAACTCGGCCTTCGCGGCCACGCGGCCGGACTGGCGGCGCGCGCGACCGGAGCGTCCGCCGATTCCGGCGTCCCCGCGGCGACGACGCGAAGCAACCCGCGGGCCTTCGGACCGTTCACGAAGACGCTTCTGGCGAATGGCCTTGCGGAAGAGGCGCTGTCGATCGTCAGCGTCGGCGTCGCGGAAAACCCCGACTCGCCGGAACTCGCCCTGCTCCAGGGCGACGTCTACCTCGCCCTCCGGCAGGATGCGCAGGCCGAATCCGCCTTCAGGCGCGCTCTCGAGATCGACGGGCAGAACCCGGCCCCCCTCGTGAAGCTGGGGGACCTGTACTGGACCCGCCGTCAGACCGATGCGGCGGTTCTCCAATATCAGGCGGCTTTGAAAAGCCCCCTGATCGACCCGGATACCATGTTCGGCATCGTCGAACGGTTCAACCGCCTCGGGAGGCGGACCGACGCGGCGGAGCTTCTCGGCCGTCTCAAGGGGATGAATCTCTCCGAGACGCAATTGGCCGAGCTTCACAGGTATACCGGCAGCCCGTCGCCATCCGTCGAGTGATTCTGCTATCATACGCGCATACGTCAAAGGAGAACACGCATGCTCGACCCGAAAACGATCGACGGCCTCGACGGGGCCATGGGGGATCTCAATAAGGCGATAGAGGCCCTGCCTGACGGGCCGCTGAAGCGCCAGCTGACGCAGCGGTTCAACCGCATGCGGCACGTGCGGGACCACCTCGAGGACGAGGCCGAATGCCGCGAAGCCCGTTCCCCGCTCCCTTACGTCCTGTTCGGCTTCGGCCTGGCGATCGCCCTGCTGATCGTCTGGAAGACCAGACCCTCCTGCCAATGAGAAAGGATATCTCCCCGATGCGTCATGTCATAGCAATTGTTATTGTATTGGCGGCGATATGCCTTCCGGTCCGGGCCGCGGAAGAGGCGGGAACGACGGCCTCCGGGGTTCCCGTTCTCGAGAAGGTCTCGCCCGAGTTCGGCGCACGGTGGTTCACGAAGCATGGCTACAAGGACTTTTTCGAGCCGCGCGTCGCCTTCATCAAGCGCAAGAGCGGTTACTCCGAAGTCATCGAATACTCCTGGCGGCCGATGGTGCCGTTCGGCATGAAGAACGACGAACGCATCGACCGGGTCCAGTTCTCGTTCAACCGGTATTATTACAAGGGGCCGAAGATTTTCTTCGGAGGCGGGGTCGGCGGTAACATCATCCTGTTCACCGACGGCCTGAAGGACCTCGGGAAAACCCGCTACAACCTCGATCTCAAGGACGGCGTCAACGGCCTGTTTCGCGCCTTCGTCGGATACAAGATCCGCGATTTCGCGTTCGGGAAATACAAGTTCCCGCTCGTCGCCCGCGTCGATGCGATCTATTCTCCCCCGTATGAATTCGGCGGAGACCTCGCCGGGTGCGGCGACAGGATCAAGCTGACCGAGGTCGTTGCCGGTCTGGCGCTGAGCGTCGAATAGCCCGGACGATGACCTCGCGCGTTTTCGGCCCCGTTCCGTCCCGACGGCTCGGGCGATCGCTGGGTCTCGATCTGACGCCGGCGAAAACCTGCACCTACGACTGCCGCTACTGTCAGCTGACGGAGACGAACCATCTCGGCTCCGAGCGGCGGATGTTTTTCGAGCCGTCGGATCTGCTCTCGGAACTGCGGGAAAAACTTGCGACGATCGAGCCTCCCGACTGGATCACCTGCTCCGGCACCGGCGAACCGACCCTCTACGCGGGGCTCGGCGCCGTCCTTCGCGGCATCAGAAAACTGAGCGCGGCGCCCGTCTGCGTCATCACGAACGGGTCGCTCCTCGATCGCGCGGACGTCCGCGCCGATCTGCTTCTCGCCGACCGCGTGATGCCGACCCTGTGCAGCGTACACGAGGAAACCTGGCGTTCGATCCACCGGCCGTCGCCAAATATAAAATTATCAAATATATTACAGGGACTGAAGACGTTCGGGGCGGAATTTTCCGGCTTCCTCGAGCTCGAGGTGTTCGTCTGTCCAGGCCTCAACGACGCCCCATGCGAAACCGAGGACCTCGGCCGGTTCCTCAGGGAACTCCCCGGCCTGGGAGCGGTGTATCTCAACTCCGCCGTGCGAAGCCCCGTCGATGCGTCGCTGTCCAAGGCGGCCCCCGAACTCCTGGAAGGGTTCAGAACGGCCCTGGGCCTGAACGTCCCCGTCTCGACGGCGTTCGATCATTCGCCGCTCCCCAGGCCGGCGTCATCGCAGCGTCCGCCGACCGGCCCGGAAATCATCGATCTCCTCGGCAGGCATCCATGCACGTTCGAACAGCTCCATCACGTCTTCGGCGGAGATGCGGAACGGCTGAGAACGCTCGTGTCCGAACTCGTCGCGTCAGGCAGGGCCGAAAAACGACCCGACGGCACGTTTGCCCTCCTTCATTGATTCCTGCATCCCGATAGCCAGAGTCGCGGTCCCGTTCGTGCTGAGCTTGTCAGAGCACGAGAGGTCCTCGCCCCCTTCGACATGCTCAGGACAGGCTTCGAGCAGCTCAGGGCGAACGGGAGGATTCTCTGATGCTCTGCCGAAAAGGCCCGGCGATCAGAACGCGAACGAGGCGGGAAGTCTGATGGTATGCACGCCGCCGCTCTCGGCGACGGAAATGAGCATCGTCGTGGAGGCCTTGTTCGGCGCCGCCACGCGCAGACGGTGATACCCCGGCCGGATCGACCGGAGTCTGGCCATTCCGTCGTCATCCGTCACGCATGCGGCCGCATCCGGGAGCGAAAGGCTGATTCCCGGCGCCGGTTCGCCGGATGCCGTCAGCACGCGGACGTCGACGGGAGCCCGGAACTGTTTCAACGACAGTTTCAGCTCTGGCCTCAACCCGGGATTCCAGCGGAACGAAAGGCTCCGATACCCGTTGACGGCGACGAAAACGTCGCGAATCGCATCGGTCGGGCCGTCCGGAAGACGAAAGCGTCCGTGGGCGTCCGACGCAAATGCCTTCCCATCGATTGTTCCGACGGCCCCCGGAAGGGGCCTTCCGGTGACGGCGTCGATCACGAGTCCCGTCGTCCGCGGATCGAAGGGACAGGCCGGCTCGTCGGGAGTGCTCGGGGGCGCCGTCCTCCTGCCGTCCGGCAGGGGAAGGTATCGCCAGAAGTCTCGCGACGCCGGCGCGTCGGGTGACGAGGCCGCCACCGCGGCCGCCGCTTCCGCATCCGCTTCCGCAAGGAGAGCGAGATGCTCTGCGGCCCAGCGCCATCGCGAATCGAATCCGGCTGACGGAGGGGCGCTTCCGGCGGGAGCAACGTTCTCCCGGTGCAGGCTCTTCCAGAGGCGCGCCCAGACGGCGAGAACTTCCCCGATCCGCATCGTCGTTTCGGGTCTGAAGGTTCCGTCGGGAAACACACCCATGTGACCGGAGGCGATCAACGGGCCGATATCCGCGTCCGCCGCCGCATCCAGGTCGGGCGGGAGCGCGACGGCGCCGCCCGTCTGGAGAAACCCCCGTGCCAGGTGCAGACCGACGTCCCGCCTCGTGAGGAGATCTATCCGGGGCGCGGCGTCCGGAGAGCACCATCCAGCCAGGATCAGAATGACGATCCCGGCGCCGGCGATGCCTGCGAAAAGCCGTGGCCGGACCGTTGCGCCCGCCCGATCGAATATGTTCATCAATATATTTCTCTCAGATACTGGGCCATCGAACGCGGCGAAAGGCCTTCCGGGTAAAGGTCGGGTTTCTTCGAGAGCAGGTCGGGGGAAACGCCGTCGCACAGCTTTTTCCCGAGTTCGCGCCCCCCAAGCCGGTTCAGGGCTTCCCTCACGGTGATGCCGTGCAGGGCCGCGGTCGAAACGAGTCCGTTCGACGGGAGCTTGAGCAGGGGGTTCCGTTTCGAGCTCAGCCACCATTCGCCGTCTTCCTGCGTCAGCGTCATGCCCATCCGGAGAGCGAGCCTGTTGAGGGCCGCCATGGCCGAGTCGCTTTGCGTGCGGAACGAAACGAGCGCCGGCGGGTCGTCGCGAAGCCGCAGCGTGATGCCGGCTTTTTTCGACAGCTCGCCGAGCAGCGGCATCACGGGGGCCCGCTTCACGTCGATCTCGACGCTTCCCCCGCCGTGGCCGGGCAACATCAGCGGAGCCGGGAGAGGCGCGTTTCCTCCTCCGGAAGAGAACGAACCGATCGGCATCCCCACCTTGAGGCGGACCGTCAGTCCGGCGGTCGTGTGGGCGACTTTCATGCCCGTGCCGGGTTTCACGTACAGGTTGAATCGCTGGACGGGCGGATCCTGGTTGACCTGCCCCAGCCAGATCTGGCGCAGAGGACCGCGAAACTCGGAAGAGAGAGGATCGCCCGCGGTCCGGGCCGTCGTCACCCCCGGAAAATCGAGGCGCCAGCAGGAGTCGGCGGCGATCCAGCTGATGACCGGCTGTGCGGGAACGGTCATTCTGATCTCGACGCTCCCGTCGGTGTCGGAGGTACTGACGACGACGTCCTCGATCCGCGTCGGCTCTTTCGCGCAGGCCGGCGACCCGGGAAATCCGAGGATGATCGCGGTCATCAGCAGCGCGCGAAGGCTCGTGGAAATCATGCGCCGTCCGCCTCTTCCGCGATCTTGCGAGCGGCGGTGAGAAGTCGGGACAGGGCCGCCAGGGTTTCCATCCGGCTCGGTCTTTCCTGCGGGTTCGCCCGGAACGGAGTCTCCCCGATCTCGACTCCCAGCCCTTCTGCCAGCGCCCGGAGCGAGCGGTCCGCGTCGTCGCCTGTGACGGTGCCGGACCGCTCGGCGAGCACATCTTCCGGGGGCGTCCGGCCCGGCCGGCAGGAGCGCCAGACCGCCGCCACCAGCGGCTGCCATTCCTCCCACCGGATCACCTCGTAGGGACATGCTTTCCCGCTCGGGAGCGCGACGGGCGGCGGCGGCGTCATGGCGAGCAGGGCCCGCCAGGCGTCGTAGACCGGATGATCGAGCGGAACATCCGAGAACGGCGCCGGGGCGCTCGCCGTCATCTGAAGATGGCGGTCCAGGAGGGGGCCTCGGAACGGAATGTTCGGGAAGACGACGAGGGAGCCGGTTCCGCGCTGGTTGACCACCGACTCGATCGCGAGGGCCCTTTCGCAGGTCATCGGGAGATGCAGTGAGGGAACGTCGCCCCACGCGGCTCGGGCGAGCAGTTCGGTATCGGAGATGCTCAGGCCGAGCTTCTTCGAAATATATTCTTGCATATCATTCCAGAACACCGGCTTGCCGCCTTCCAGGGCGGGGATCGTCATGCTTTTGGCGGCGGTCAAGGTCGGCATCGGCCAGAGCGCGCACAGGACGAGCACCGAGACGATCCCGACGGCCAGACTGTGCCGAGCCGAGACATGGGAGACGATCAGGCGCGCCGCGTTCGAAGCGGCGGCGACGATCGATGCCCGGATCGAGCGGACCGACGGAGCGATCAGGCCGACCAGCTCACGGAGGTGCGGGGCCGGCCTGCGGCGGGCGGCTTTTGTTGTGGCCGGTTCGTGAGCGGCTTCGCGACAGACGCTTTCCTGCGGAACGGCCGCGGGTTGCGTGGCCGGGCTCGGGGGGGGGACGGGGTTTTCCCGGGGTGCCGGCTGCTCGGGAATCTGCTGCTGCGGCTGAACGCTCAGGTCGATTCGTTCGATCAGCTTTGGTTCCGGCGGATCGATCTGCGGGATGACGGAGATGGTCGTGAAGGTCGCGACCGCCGAGACGGTCGCCTCGGCCGGCTCAACAGGCTTCGCCGGAGTGGGGACGCCGGCCGTCGCCAGCGCGTGGGCGGAAGGCGGCTGGGTCGGCGCAGGCGTCTGCGCCTCGTGGTTCCGGGTTTCCAGCGATTCGAGAAACTCGGCCGGAAGCCGGCTGGGCGCCGCGCATCCGCCGCAGAACTTCGACGTGGACAAATTGCGCTTTCCGCAGTGGAGGCAATGCCACGACGTCGGGCCGCGGCCGCCGGCGACGGGAACATACCCGACCGGCCGGGGCGGCAGGTAGGTCGATTGAGGGTGTCGTTCCGCAAAAGGCATATGAATCCGCTTCCTTTATCGGCCGAATTCCACAAAACGTTCACATTCCTTCTCCCTCCTGGGAAAAATCCTTCGGCCGCAGGAGGTCGCACGCGGCAGAAAGAACCGGGTTTTCCGGGAGGGGGCGCCGTGGTAGAATTTGCGAAGTCCGACGGAAATCAGGGTTTGATTCAGAGAGGAGACGCAGTCGCATGCAGTCCGTTCAGTGCCCGTTGTGTCACAATCAGATGTTTTCGGAGACGTTCCGGCCGGGAGAGCGCTTCCCCTGCCCGCATTGCGAGCATGACCTGATCGTCGAACCCTACGAGGACAACCCCACCGTCCGCCTTCCCGAAGAGATCAGCCTCCACATGAATTGGGCGAAAGGCATCTGGAAGGACGGTCGCCTGTTCATGACCCCCCAGAAACTCGCGGTCCTCGGCGAAATGGTGGTGAACGCGCTCCAGCTCGACAAATGGTCGAGCGAGACCCCCGAGCAGCTCGCCGAGCGGCAGACGAAATGGCGCGAGTCCGAGGAACTGCTCGTGAAGCAGGGATACAGGCCCGACATGATCGCGTTCGGCCGGACACTTCTCGACATCTTCATCAATCTCCGCTCGAGCGAAACCAACCCGGATCGCTGATCGAATCCCGCATTCGCACTCCGCAGAAAACCGAAGCCCGGCCGGAACTCCGGCCGGGCTTCGATATAACTATAGATATATTTTAGCGACTACTTCTTTTCGGTGCCCGATGGGTCGGGCTTCGGTGCCTCCGCGCCTTTCGCCGACGTTTCGTTTCCGGCGGGAATGACCGGGGGATACGGCTGGGATGAGGGCGTTCCCTTTGCGGCGGGCTCGCTTCCCGGAGGGATGACCGGGGGATACGGCTGGGACGAGGGCGTTCCCTTGCCGGGCGGCTCGTTACCGGCGGGGATGATCGGCGGGTACGGCTGCGAGGACGGGGTGTTGCCGATCGCCATCATGGGCGGATACGGCTGTCCTTCGAGACTGCCGCCGGCGGGGCCGTGGCTTTCCTCGGCCTCGGCCGGGTCCTGTTTGAGGACCATGTCGCCGGTATCGCCGACCTTCTCGAAATACTGGAACAACTTTTTCTCGAACGCCTGCAGGAACGCATCGACGCAGCCGGGGTCGAACTGCTTCCCCGAGAATTTTTTCAACTCCGCCACGGCGGTGTTGAAGCTGAGTCCTTTGCGGTAGGGGCGGTTGGTCGTCATGGCGTCGAACGCGTCGGCGACGCAGATGATGCGCGCGATCAGCGGGATCTCCTCGCCCTTGAGGTGGTCGGGGTAGCCGCGTCCGTCGTAATACTCGTGGTGATGCTTGACGCCGGGCACCTTGTCGGCGAGAAAATCGACGGGGCGCAGGATCTTGGCGCCGATTTCGGGGTGCTTCTTGATGATCGCGTATTCCTCGTCGGTCAGCCGCGACGGCTTCCGGATGATGCTGTCGTTGATGCCGATCTTGCCGACGTCGTGAAGCAGACCGGCGTATCGAACCGCGTCGATCTCCTTGCGGTTCATGTTGATCTCTTCGGCGATGGCGACGGAATACTGGGTGACGCGCCGGGAATGGCCCTGCGTGTACGGATCTTTCGCGTCGATCGCGGTCGCGAGAACCTCGATCGTCGACAGGTAGACCTTCTGGATGTTCTCATACAGCCGCGCGTTGTCGATGGCCGACACCGCCTGGTTCGCGAGCGCCTCGAGAATCTCGACGTCGTGATCGTTGAACGGGATGTCGCCGGTGCGGTTGAGAACCTGCAGGACGCCGATCACCTCGTCTTTCAGGCGCATCGGCACGCAGATCATCGACCGCGTGACGAAGCCCGATTTCTTGTCGGCGCCCTTGAAGAACCGCGGGTCTTTCGCCGTGTCGGGCACGATGACGGGCTTGTTCTCCTTGGCGCACCAGCCTGCGAGGCCGGTTCCCATCGGGAGGCGGATCTCCTGGAGCTTGGAGCCGACGTTCGGGTCGCCCTGAACGATGTGGAAATACAGTTCGTTGGTCTGCCGGTCGACGAGATAGACGGTCGATGTTTCGCATCGCATGACCTTCGTGGCCATCTGCATGATCTTGCGCAGCAGGTCGTTCAGGTCGAGGGTCGAGCTGATCGCCTTGCCGATCTCGAGCAACGTCGCCAGTTCGGCCATCTGGAGCTTGACGAGCTCGACTTCCATGAAGCGGCCGATCGCGTCGGCGGCGATGCTTCGGAACTCGTCGATGCCGTAATCGAAGGTGCGCGTCTCGGTGACGGGCAGGATCAGCGCGCCGAACGGCAGCAGCTCGTCGCCGATCGGGATGAAATACCGGCGGCTGCCTTCCAGGGTCGAGACGATTTCGCTGGAGATCGGCAGATTGCCGAGCTTTGCGGCGGTGAACGATTTGCAGTAGGCGGTCAGGGAAGCGGCGTCGAAGCCGTCCGAGAAGCGCACACGCGTCTGCTTCGAGGCGACGTCGTAAAACAGGACGGCAAACCCCGGCTGGCCCGACAGTTCGCGGGCCGCCTTGCTGAGAATGGCAAGCAGCGAGTCGGAATCTTTGGCGTTGGCGAGAATGTCGCGCTGGGTCTTGTAAAGGACCTGCACCACGTCACCGCCGGAAGCTTCGACCACCCGTTTTTTTCTCCTTGAGCAACGGCCTGCGTTGAACGCGAGCCCGAGCAGATTTTACCATATTTCCATCCGTTCAATGGAATCGACGTTTTGTTTCACGGGTTCGCCACGAGACGCAGGCGTTCGAGCGAATCCGCCCGGCCGTTCTCGGCGAGGTGAAGTCTGACCGCATCGATCAGAACCCGTTCCGGAGGCAGCGATGAGCCTCCCCGCAGATGTTCTCGATGCTGCCACCAGGCGTCTGGCGGGATGCCGTTGATCGCCGACTCTTCGGCTGCGACACCCGCATCGGGAACGCATGCCCGGCCGTTTCGAACGGTAGGATGGCCCGCGATGCAGCCCAGACCGGTTCCGATCACGTGGATCGGCCTGCCAAGAGGGGAGGCACGCCATGCGAGCGCTTGCTTCAGCTCCAGACCGGGGCCGTGGATGTCGATCACTATGGGCAGTCGGTCGGGAAGCGAACGCTCGAACGGGATGAGCGTTTCCCACGCCGGCTCGACGGGAAAACGGTCGTCTCCGGTGTCGAGCGAGACGATCCAGCAGGCTCCGGCGGGAGTTTCCAGCTTCACCGACCCCTTTCCGGGGGCTCCGGGAGGGAGATTCAACGGCCGGATGATCGGTCTCGCGGGATTGTCCGAGGCCAGAAACTCGCGCACGGCAGGCCTCGCCAGGGATTTCGCCCCGAGCGTGATAACGTCGATTCCACTGTCAAAGAGCCGTTCGACGTGACCCGCCGGTCGGCCGCCGGTTCCGAAGAGACCGGAGGCATTGCAGATCACGGCCGTCTGACCGTCTCCCTCGCAGCAGGCGGACGACGTCAGAGACCGCAGATCGGACGCGCGGATCTCCCGGGTCATCACCCCCAGCACGAGCAAAGACAGCATAAGCCGCCTGAGTTTATCACAGAGAGATGCGGACCCTCAACTCAAAAGCCCCGAATTCCGGGAGACAATTTCCGGATTCACACGAAGCGTGCGGGAGGTGGAACGCAGAGGGAAACGACGATGACCCGGCGCGTGAAACGCCGGAACGATCAGAAGTTCGAGAGCCAGCTGAAAATCAGCGATTTCTCGGTGATGTTGTTCGCGGTATGGGTGGTGTGTCGTTCGCGGCGGCTCTGGTAGCCGAGTTCGAGGCTCTGGGAGGTCGACAGCTGCTTTTCGACGCCGACGCGCCAGGTGTGCCGCGTGTTCGACGACAGCACGAGATCTTCGAACTGGTCGTATTTCGTGTCGAGCCACTCGTCCTTCAGGTGAAGCAGCCAGGTCGGAGTGAAAGGGTAGTCGTAGCCGAAAAGCATCTGATACTCGTCGGAATCCGCGAAAAAGGCCCGGGGCGTTCCGTATCTGGTCCTGGTGGCCTTGAGATTCAGACTGGCTGCGGTGCGCCGCCCGGTGAAATAGTTTTCCCACAGGAACGCGTCGACGCGGTAATCGTGCTCCTCGTGTGTGGAGTGGAGATACCGCTCGTCATACAGGGTCATCAGGTGCAGGAATCGTTCGGACGGCCGGTACTGCCCGGAAAGCGAAAGTCTGTTCGAATCGTGGTTGAACAGGGAATAGGCATCCGATTCCTTGTCGTGCCTGCGCGAGGAATACGTCTCCTCGAGCGTCAGGCTGGTCTGGCGGTTCGCCTCGTACGTCGCGCGGAAGGTGCCGGAAGGCTGATCGAACCCGTTGTCGATCGTCGTCCGGCGCTGTCGTTTCAGATTCCCCGTGAGGCCGAGATACAGCGCTCCGCGGGCGACGCGCGAGACGAATCGGGCCTGCGGATCGGGTTCGCCGGGGCGGCGGGTCCAGTCGGTATACGCGTTGACGGCTTTCCGGGTCGCCATGCCCGTCGGGATACGTTCGAACGTCGAGCGCTCGCCGCGGATCGAGTTGCTGACCGGCGTGTAGTGAAGCCGCTCGGGCAGGAACGCCGAGAGGTCGATCGAGAGATTGCCCTCCTCGTAGTTCGCGTCGCGGTCGTCGGCGAATTCGCGCTCTTCGTACGAGCCTTCGAAGCCGAGACCCGTGTGATCGCCCGCCCGGTGGTCGTACCGGATCTTCGCCATGTTCGATGTATAGTTGAATATATTTTCGATCGGAAGCCGGTAGGCGGCGTTCACGTAATCGAGCATGAGGAGGTCGGCCTCGCCGACCGAGAGGCCGTAGGTCAAATCGAACGTGTGGTCGAGCGCCGAGTATTTGTAGGTGTCGACGGCGAAGGCTTTCTCATCCTCGGGGCGATATCCCTGGTAGTGGAACGTCTCCCTGACGTCGATGAAATGTCGCTCCGACAGGTCGCCGCGGAGGGTGAAGTTCAGATCCTGCACCGTGCTGACGAAGCTCTTGTCGTAAGCCGCCGGCTTCGCGACGGGCGCATACAGGGGGGCGGGATACTCGACGGTGTAGGAGTCCTTGCGCGTGCTGTCGATGGCGGTCTTCGAGTCGTAATCCCACGCAGCGGTGAACCGCGAGGCGGCCGCCGGCCGAGGGCAGATGCAAAGCATCACCGCCAGAGCGGCTCCCAGAGCCGTCAGGCGGATGATCGCCGGGCGCTTGTTGTCGGCCATGATTCAGGTTTCTCTCGTCGAAGAAAAAGAATGCACCACTTCGTCTTTCGGCTGCCGGCTCCGAACTCCGAAGTCTTTTCCATCAAGGGCCATTTTCCGTCACATTCCGATGCACCATCTGTTGTAGGGGCGGGTTTCAAACCCGCCCTTGTGGGACAACGGCGGTGATTGGATTCGAACATTCCGGGGGTTCAGACCACGGGACGTGCCGAATCTTTCGGCACCGTGTACGGAAAGTCGGCAGCCATGAACGGCAGAGAGGCTTGAATAAACATTTTTCAAGGTGGCATGCATATTGCGTTTCGCGTTGTCGCATTTCAAAATTCAATCAGCTACCGGAGGAATGACCACATGTTTTCACGCATCAGTCTGCTCGCCCTTCTCTGCGCGTTCTGCGTTGCCCTCGTCCCCGTTGCGGGCATGGCCCAGACGCAGGAACTGATCATCGTCGACGCCACGATCCGCGTTCTCGAGAGCGAGAAGGCGTTCATCGACGGGTATTGGGAAGTCACCGGTCTGATTTCCGAGATCGTGAACCTCGACGCCGACGAAGCCGGCCTGTCGGTCGACCAGAAGGCCGCCCTCGCCTATCTCCGCAAGAACGCGAAGCAGATCCGCCTCGACGTCTTCTGCTCCAACGAAAAGCAGGAGATCATCCACCGCACCTTCCTCACCGTCGGCCACCCGAAGCCGGCCTCCTTCAACGTGAAGATCGCCGTCGACCGCCGCACGATGAACAATACCTCCCGCTATATGGTTGCCGTCGTCGACCACGACCTGAAGTAATCCCCCTCTCTCGATCGACCTGCCCGTCGAGTCTCTCGGCCGGGCAGGTCGTATTTCAGGAACTATTGTTTCCTGCGCCATGATGCCCCCGTTCGCCCTGATCCTGTCGAAGGGCGAACGCATCGCACCGTCCCTCTCCCTTTTTCAAACTTCATCCTTCCCTCTTCAAACTTCCGCGCAGTCAGCAATTCTCACTATGCGTTCTAGAGCGAGTTTGCGCTTGACACCGGATCGATT